>MVQZ01000268.1 GCA_002067565.1 Methanobacterium sp. PtaU1.Bin242
TTTCCTCTTCATGATAAATTGCTTGATCATAATATTCAATTGCCTTATCAAACATGCCGTATCTATCATAGGCGTTTCCTGTACCAGCATATGCAATAAAAAAGCTGTTATCAAGGGCTAATGTTTTTCTAAAATCAGCAAGAGCACCCTGAAACATATTTTCCTGTTCACTGGTAAAGGGCCTGAAGTAAAAATGGATAAACTCCAGGGAAGTGATCCCTCTCATGTAATAAAAATCAGGAATGTCAGATTTATTATTCAATGCTCTGTTAAATGTTTCATGGGCTTTCTTTAAATTAATTATCCCTTCTGGAGCAGAAAGAACCGTTCCCGATTTATAAAGGGAAATTCCTTCGTTGTAAAACTTTTCTCCTTCTATTTTCTGAGTACTAACACTTATGGGCACACACATTAACTATTCCTCCTGATATTGTTGTTTTGCTACCTTTTATTTAATAAAAAGAGCTTTATAAACTGGATTTTTTTTAATAAACATCGGATACCTCTTCTAATTTCTTTATACGTTTAACTTTACGTTTAGGTGAGAATATGTTTGATATGAAAAAAATTAAACTGGATATAAGCACTATTACAGCCCCACAGGGAACGTCTATGAAGTAAGAGAGCATGATCCCAAAACAACAGGAAATTCCTCCAAAAAAGCCTGCCATATAAAATAAATGCTTTAAGTTGTAAGTTAATTGGTAAGCTGCGGCAGCTGGACAAATTATTAAAGTAGAAACTAATAAACCACCTATTGATTCTAGATTGGCCGCGACTGTTATCCCGATTAGAAAGATGATCCCGTAAAATAGCCAGTATGCAGGTAATCCAATTCCCAGACTAATTTCACGATTAAATATGATGGCCTGCACTTCCTTATAAAAGAAGATAACTACACCAATTACAAGGATGAAAGAGATAACCACAGTTTCTAAAGCAACCATATCTACTCCCAAGGCATTTCCCCACATCAGATTCAGGGCGTCTGTTTTTGCAGATACCATCATTCCCATAAGAAGGAAAGCCAGACCATGGGCCACTGCTACAATTAAACCCATCACAGTGTCTGTACTCAGTTCTCTTTTGTCTGCCACAGGACCTATAGCTGCAGATGCCAAAATACTACAAATTATTGCTCCGATTAATGGATTGATCCCCACGAAAAAAGCAATTACACTACCTAAAAATGCAGCATGCGAAATAGCCATACCTACCAAAGCTAATTCCATGCTAACTACCATTGCTCCCATCACACCACACGTAACTCCTCCCAATGTCCCAATGAGCAAGATCTGTCTCATAAAGCCATAACTAAACATTCCAATTAAGTTTTCCAGAATAATCATTTATAGTCCCCTTTGACTATTTTCAAGTCCTTAACTTTGTTTGATGAAAATACACTTACCATTAAAAAAATCACAGCAGAAAGTGTAACAATAGTTGCTCCACTGGGAAGATTAAAAAGATAGGATAAGAATAATCCAACCCAACATGAAAAGACTCCAAAAACTACTGAGATAATAAACAGGTGTTTTAAATTGTCAGTTAAATGGTATGACATGGCTGCAGGGGTTATTATTAAACTGAAAACCAGTAAACCGCCAATGGGTTGAAGGGTAGCGGTAACAGTTAAACCTGTTAAAAATAGTATGCCATAAAAAATCCAGTATGCGGGTAAACCCACAGCAAGGGCAATTTCACGATTAAAAATAATAGCTTGTATTTCCTTGTAAAACAGGGCAATGATACCCACCACAAATAGGGATATCATCATCAAAAATTGCAAATCATTATTTGTAACGGTTAATATACTTCCCCAGATCAGTGAATACGCTTCTGTTCTTTCGGCGTAAGGCATCAATCCCATAAACAAAAAAGCAAAACCAATTGTAACAGCAAAAAGTATACCAAGTGAAGTATCTGGATTAATTTCTCCCCTATCAATTAAGGGACCAGTTAATCCTGCAGCCACCAGACTGAATATCAAAGCACCAATCAGTGGATTATAACCCAAAAACATGGATATTATACCACCTGCAAATGCAGCATGTGAAATAACTGGTCCAATAAAAGATAAACGCAGGCTTGTTACCAGTACCCCTACCAATGAACACACAATCCCACCTAACAATCCCACTACCAGTGCACGCTGCATAAAGTCACATGTCAACATTTCGACTAATACCACTGGTATTTCCCTCCAGTATGGTAGTTCCATAAACATCCCTTAAATTCTCAGGAGAGAAAACCTGTTTAGGAGAACCCAATGCCTTTAACCTTCCTTCTTTTAATAAAACCACTCTATCACAAATATCAAAGGTATCTGCAGGATCATGGGTTACAAATAGTGTGGTTAACTGCCGTTGGTAGTGTACTTGTTTGATAAGTTGGAGTATTTCAGAACGGGAACGCCAATCCAGAAAGGCAGTGGGTTCATCTAACAGCAATATATATGGATCTTGTGCTAATGCCCTCGCTATTGATACTCGTTGCTGTTCTCCGCCAGATAAATGGCCAATGGGTTTATCTGCAAGATGTTTGATTTCTACTAGTTTCAGTAGATCATTAACTATCTCCCAATCCATTTCTTTTGGTCGTTTTCCCAGGCCAATACGCCCATAACGTCCAATCATAACAGCCTCCTTAACCCTTATGGGAACACGTGGGTCAATAGCTGATCCCTGTGGTACATATCCAATCATTTTTCTCAATTTAGCAATTCTCCAACTAAGACGAAAATCCCTCCCGCGTTGTCCTGCTGACATTAAATGTCCCAGTACACAGGCTTCGCCGTGTACTAACTGCCCCAAACCGTTGATTATGGTTAAAAGAGTAGTTTTACCAGCCCCATTAGGGCCGGCAATTCCAATCATTTCACCCTGTTTTACTTCCAGGGAAATGTCTCGCAATGCCACATCTTCACGATAGGAGACAACAACATTCCTGAGAGAAGTAACTACATCGTTATTCATTGTTGTTGATTATTTCTTCTTTAGTTGTTCCAGAATTAGATCAACATTCTTGCTAAATGAGTTGGCCCATGTGTCAGTTCCAGAAATCCCTCCCGGGTAGTTACTTAATGTTACTACAGGTATTCCCAGTTCACTGGAAATAGAATTCGCTGCCGAACTATCTGGGGATTGTAAATTGTCTATTACTAACTGTGCACCTTGTTGGCGTCCTTTTTCAACTAAATTTTTTATTTCTTCCAGGGATATGTCTGGAGGATAGGTTGCCACCACCTCAAAACCAGCCCATTTGGCAAAACCACTTTGATACAATGCTACAATAACCTTTGTTTTATTAGCCCCATTATCAGACAATCTCTTTTTCTGTTCTCCTGCTGTGTTGTTTGTTTCTGTTTTCAGTGTCTCTGCTCTTTTTTTGAAATAATCTGCATTTTGCGGATCCGCCTGTACAAGGGCAGTGGTAACATTGTCAATACCCATAAGACGCATTTGTGGAACCATAAAAGTAGCATTGTTCGCTCCAACTGTGACAGATGACACATTATTATTTCCTGAAGATTTTACTAATTCATCACTGAACTTCTGGCTATCATAATCATGTCGTAAAAATAGCTGGGCATTCTTCAAAGTCTCAAGTGTCTGGGGTTTAATATCAAAATGGCCCGGACACTGGCCTGGTGGAATAATACTTTCCACATATACTTTATCTCCACCAACTTCCTTAACAATATCAGATATATCAGTGCTTGTTGCAACCACGTAAAGTTTGGGCTGATCTGTTGTTGATTTGATACCATTTTCATAAGCTACTACGCCTATTGCCAGGACAAGTACAACAACTATCCCACAAATTGCCAAATATTTTTTGTTCATTTATTTCACCTTCTCTGATTTCTCCTCTCCTTTTAATTTATCAAATAGTTTAGAGAATATATATTCATAATAATCAGTAATTTATGAAGATATATATAATTTTTACTATTTTATTACAATTTCATTACAATATTATAATTTAGTAATATTTGATCATTTGTAAATGTACCACTTAATCAGATTAAAAAAGATATAACCATCTAAATAACATCAAATAATCAACCATTAACTCTGAGGATATGCAAATTATGAAAATCATATTAGCAATGCAGAAAACAAACATTCACTCCCCATACCACATTTAAATAATTTTGAGATAAAATTTAAAAAAACATACATCAAATTTCAACCAATTCAGAAAACTCAACGGAATAAACAGAAAAAAGGCACTCCTTATATCATACAGATCCATTTAAAAAAGGAGATA
>MVQZ01000269.1 GCA_002067565.1 Methanobacterium sp. PtaU1.Bin242
TCCCAGAGTGTCTGGGGTATTATACCATACTCGGCAGGGTAATGGAAGGGTGAGTACAGAACCCGGTCCAGTGCAAATGCTTCTTTATCCTTATCATATTCATATTTGTTCCTTGAGCCTTTGGGGATTTCCACAACAGCATATATTACTTCTGGAGCTGAGGGTCCAGATGGTATTTCTTTCCAGAGATTCATATTTTCCTAATCCTCCTTTAATCTTAATATAAGGTTCATAAAAAATTTCATCAACATTATTTTTATTATTATAATTGAAGTGATTTTAGAGATAACCATCCACAGCCAGATATTTCCTTTGACGCAGATAAACCACGGCTATTCCCTTCTCCCGGGCTTTTCTTCTCAGCTCCTTATCATTAGTGCAGAGAACCTGGGATATCCTAAGCAGGGCATCATCCACCTGCTCTCCTTCAAGTAGGGGGATATCCTTTATTTTTATAGTGTTAGATGCACTGATTTTAAGGGCGATTGCTGCAGCGGTTCTGTTTTTTCCCCGGGATCTTTTTTGGATATTTTCCAGTTCATGGATTACAAAGTGGGGTACGGTGAATTGGAAGGAAGGTAAAAGTTCTTCCAGCTCTCGAATCACATCCAGGTTAAACTGGGCGGCTATCATAAAAAATTTGCATCCACAAATGCCTCATTATTTGATGATACCATATCCAATTAACCTCCATCTGGCTCCTACCCTTCTGCTCAGGGCCACTCTCTGGCCTTCATCAGCACAAACTGGTAGTTTAAGTTTAACATCAACCACATCTCCCCTGGCGCTGGTTACCACTCCAATGGTGGTGGAGGTGCCTATGTTGATCATCAGGGGTTCTGAGGATTTTATGGGGGCCACGGCTTTTTCTTCTTTGGTACCCACCACTCTATCTAATAGATGTGCTTTCATGGTGAATTCATAGATGACAGGTGGTAGAGTGTCAGGTTTACCCGCTACCGATCCTGATAATGAGTCAGCTTTAGTTAAAGCTGGATCTAGTTTGGTAGCTACACCTATAAGTCCTCCTGGACCTATTTCTTCTACAGATTCGCCACCACCTACCAGACCAACGATTTCAGAGTGTAAACTCATCCATTCGCCTTTGCCTTTCTTTTTAAGCTGTACACCGGGTTTTATTTCGATTTCATCACCGACTTTGAGTTTACCCTGGATAAGGGAGCCTCCGATAACTCCTCCTACCATGGCTTCCGGTAAACTGCCTGGTTTGTTTATATCAAAGGATCGGGCCACGTACAAGCGGGGGGCTTTTCTAAGGGATCTGCGGGGTGTTCTTATTTTTTCCTGGATTATTTCAATTAATATGTCGATGTTAGCGCCCTGCTGTGCGGAGACTGGTATTATTGGGGCGTCTTCTGCACAGGTTCCCTTTACAAAATCTTTTATTTCCTGGTAGCTTTCTATGGCACGTTCTTTGGAGACTATGTCAATTTTGTTCTGTACCACAATCACATCTTTAACCCCTATAACGTCCAGGGCCATCAGATGTTCCTTGGTCTGGGGTTGGGGGCAGGGTTCATTGGCGGCTATTACCAGAACAGCGCCGTCCATTATGGCTGCACCGGATAGCATGGTGGCCATAAGTGTTTCGTGTCCTGGTGAATCAACAAATGAAACTTTACGCAGTTCTTTGGTCTCTTCTCCGCAGTGTTCACATACCAGGGCGGTGGTGAAACACTGGGGAGCAGGGCATTCCAGACATCTGCGAAATGTTATATCTGCATAACCTAATCGGATGGATATGCCCCTTTTAGTCTCTTCACTATGAGTATCGGTCCATATTCCAGACAATGCCTTGGTTAGCGTTGTTTTACCATGATCAACGTGTCCTACAAGACCTATGTTAATTTCAGACTGTATTTTCACAACTTACCCCCGAATTACTCTTCACTTTCTAAAAGTTCATCAATACTTTTTTTACCTTTCTGGGCAACTATGGTGTTGATCTGCACAATATCGTCAGATACGGTATTGCCTCTAACAGTTTTTCTTCTGCGCTGACCATCTCTTTTGGGTTTAAAACCTAATCCTCCGGATAAAAGGCTCTTTATCCTTCGAGGTCCTTCTACATCCCTTTTCATGGGGAAACCGTTTTTATCACTTCCCCCTGTGATTTTTAAAGTATATCCGTTTAAACCAATTTGAGAAGCATCAAATTCGTCACCAATTTTTAATCCCAGGAATTTTTTAGACTCTGCAGCCTCCACTTCCATTTGGTGACTGTTATTGCTTTCTGAAATAACTAATTTAAATGCCAATTTATCTCCTCCATCTTATTTATTGCTGTTTATATGCTATATTATTTATCGTTTTCTGCAGTGATTTTAATTAGGGGTTTAACATCATATTTTTGAAATTTTTTTAGATCAAATTCCCCAGGTGCGATCCTCTTTTCTCTTGATTTCTGCTATTTCTTGAAGTATATCCAATTCATCATCATTTAATTTTCCTTTAAGCTCTGATTCCAGTATTTTATAATGCTTTTCTGGTATATTTATGTATAATTCTTCTCCTTCATCGAAGTCACGCCCGAATACTGCTTCTTTAATGGCCATGGCTACTTTTTGGCCCTTAGAGGCTGATTTAAGATTATCGCCCTTATCCTGCATGCTTTCCACCTTACCCACCAGAGAGCCATCTTCACGCATCAGGCTGTAATCTTTCTTCACCGTACCCCCCAGGACTTCTATACCTGCTATTGCTGGTTTACTGTATCTGAAGACCAGTTTGGGGATTATCCTTATCTTGGCAGGGCGTATTATTGCTTCTAGCCATTTTTTCCTCTTACGCTCTTCAGCGGCCTTTAACCACTCTTCATATTCCTCTGTAAGCTGGTATATGACATCTGCCGAGAAAAGTTTCACCATTGTGTTATTTATTTCCTCTGCTGCAGAAGGAAGTATTTTGACATTAAAGGCTATGATCACCCCGTGCAGGGGATCCTCCTGTTTAACAATGGAGGCATTTATCACATCCCTGCGGGACACATCACCAATATCTGCCACCCTGATAGGTATTTTCATATCTTTTAACATGTTTACCAGGGCTTCCAGGGATCCTAGAGTGTCTGCTTTCACCAGAACTCCCATTTCATGGGTGTCTATTTTTATGCTTTCAATTTCCTTTAGAATTTCTTCTCTAACTTCCCCAAAGTCTTTTTGAGCCACTCGCAGAGGGGATCCAGAGATTACATTTTCTATATTGGGGGCTACTATTTTTATACCTGCGGCAGCCACTACCTCATCCACTTTTCGGAATCTTTTTTTGGATTCTCTGATCTCTTCTAGAGGCCGGGGTTTAAGTAAAGATCTTATTTTGGTGGTTATAACATCGTTTCTGGTTGTTAAAGCGATAATATCATTTTTTTTCAGTATCCCATCGTATATAACCACATCTAGGGTTATTCCCAGTCCGGTTTCCTCCTTTACTTCCAGTATGGTTCCCTTGGATGGGGAGTCTGCTTCAATTTGCAACTGTTCCTGGAGGTATTGTTGGGCCAGACCCATGAGCATGGTCAGTAGTTCAGCTATTCCTTCACCTGTTTTTGCACTTATAGGTATGATACTGACCTGTTTGGCGAAGTTCTGCACCCTATCAAATCTTTCTGATTCAAATCCCTCCTCATGCAGTATACCTACCAGCTGGTAGATGCCTTCATCAAGCTTTTCCTGGACGCTGGCCGCCTGTTGGGAGTATGATTCAATAAAAGTGGAATTTCGATAGGTATCCCACCCGTAAATTTTATCTATCTTATTGGCTGCCACTATGAAGGGTGTTTTATACATTTTAAGGATATTCAAAGCCTCATAGGTTTGTGGTTTGAATCCTTCTTTAACATCCACAATCAGAATAGCCAGGTCTGCCAGAGCTCCCCCTCGCTTACGTAGGGTGGTGAATGCCTCATGACCAGGGGTGTCTATAAAAAACAGTCCAGGCATCTTCTCTTTTATATCCAGCTTTTTAATGAAATCGCCACATATGTTTTCAATGGCTTCCATAGGTATTTCTGTTGCGCCTATGTGCTGAGTTATACCACCTGCTTCCTTCTGGGCTATGGCACTGCCTCGGATAAAGTCAAGAAGGGTGGTTTTACCATGGTCCACATGGCCTAAAACAGATACAATAGGTGATCTAATTTTCAATTAGTTAAATCCTCCATAAATCATACTTAACAAAAGAAATGAAAGGGGATGGGTAAAATCAGGGATCTGTAACTGGGGTTTAGATTTATTTAGGGTTCTTCGTAAACCAGTTCTTCATCTGGCAGGGGATAACTGCATAACTCAGAATCATTGAAAAACAGTGCTATTTCTCTTTCTGCTGATTTAGCCGAATCTGATGCGTGTATTATGTTTCTACCAGTGTCTATGGCGTAATCGCCCCTGATGGTTCCCAAGTCTGCTTCCTTAGGGTTGGTAGCACCCACCATTCTTCTTATAAGGCTTATACATTCTTCGCCTTCAATTACCATGGCTAATACTGGGCCAGAGGTTATGTAGTCTACCAGATCCTTAAAGAATGGTTTTTGGCTGTGTTCTGCGTAGTGCTTTTCTGCCAGATCACGGGTGATGATCATCATTTTTGCAGCAGCAATTTTTAGACCTCTTTCTTCAAAACGGCTTATAACTTTACCGGAGAGTCTTCGAAGCACTGCATCTGGTTTTAACATTACAAAGCTCATTTCTTTCATGATTTCTATCTCACTACGTTTTTAACCCATTTAACCTTTCTGGGGACTCTTTTGAGTTTGATCCTATTTTTTTCACATTTGCTGCTGCAGAAAAAGTACACTGTCCCGTCTTTCTTGACGTACATCTTTCCTGTGCCTTCTTCGATTTCTTCTCCACAGAATGAACATGTTCTCATTTAACACACCTTCGAATTATGGGGTACGGATCTCTTTAGCTTCCCGTATGGTGTCCAGTAACATTAGAACATCGCCTTCTCTTATGGCTCCCATAACGTTTCTGGTAAGTATCCTACCCTTATCTCTTCCTTCCAGTATCCTGCATTTTACCTGCATGACTTCTCCAGTCATACCTGTTCTTTTTAATACTTCAATAACTTCGGCAGGAGTTCCATCTTCCATAAAAATCACCTTCAGTTAAAATAAGAAAGGCATGAGCCTTCCTGTAAAAAATAGTTTTTTTTAATCTATTTTTTGAGTTCTTCGACTTTCTCCACCACTTCGCTCACTAGATCTTCTGCTTCACCAGCATCCACTATACAGGCAGATGCAGTACCTACATTTAATCCTGCGGCTTCTCCCAGTTCATCCTTGGTAGGGATGTAAACATAGGGTATTTCTTTTTCTTCAGCGAGAACCGGTAAATGAGCTGCTATTTCTGGTGGATCAATGTCCTCTGCAATGAACACTAGTAAGGTGTTTCCTCTTTCTATGGCTTTGGTTACCTCGTTGGTTCCTTTACCAATTTTTCCAGTGTCTCTTGCGATCTCTAAAGCTTCATAAGCTTTATCAGCTATTTCTTTTGGTACATCAAATTTAACATATATTGCTTTTGCCATTTATTTACCTCCTTTTTCATCTGGTTTTAACCATCCATCGGCAGATCTTACTTTTACATTTTATACATATAAAAGTTTGTTGCCAGATCAGTTAAATGACTAAATAGACAGTATCATAGATTTATTTAATATAAACTACTTTCTGAACTACTATTCTAATTTTAAAACTCAGCAAATACAAATTATAAATAAGTTCAAAATTAGCTATTTCAATGTTTGAAATCATTCTATATATATACTTTTTCTTGGATTGGAAAATAGAATTAAATTGGTCATCTATTATGATTTATTTAAAATTGTAGTGGAAATATATTTCCAAAATATTTGAAAAGAAATTGACTTGATATGACTATCTGGGAACTGAAAATTATGTTATAATTAGAATAAAAAATGATAAATTTGAATTAAAAAAAGAAAAGAATTGGAAAAAAACTGTTTACATTCTTTTAACGGCTAATTCGACGTCTGATGCTTTTACAGTTTTTCTTCCTGCGTGTTTTGCGAGTTTGACAGCTTCAGATGCTATGTTTTCACCAGTCTCTTCTAAAGCTTTTGCTAGAGCTTCTCTAGCGTCGTCACTGACTCTTTCTGCACCTGCATTTTTTATTATTCTTCCAATTGGAGCTATTGGTAATTCCATATTAATCACCTCATTTTTGTATATTTGTTATTATACTCTGTTGTCGTACTCTTATATATATTTATCGTATATTTCTGTGATTATACGGTGATCTGTATGGTATTGAGACACTTCATGATGATCCATATTCTTTTTGAAGACCTCATCAAAAATCATATCATCATGAGTCATGCTAAAAAAATTAGGATATAGAAATAGTTCAGATTTGAGAAAAAAAATATGTGGAATGAAATTAATTATAATTCTTTTAAAACACGTGAAAGAGCGTCTACATTTGCATCAACACTTATAGGTTCTTTACATGCATTTATGGCAGTATTAGGGTCCTTTAAAAGGTGACCGGTTACAATACACACTATTTCTTCATTTTTATCTATTTCACCCGCATCTACCAGCT
>MVQZ01000270.1 GCA_002067565.1 Methanobacterium sp. PtaU1.Bin242
AATATTCATTGTTGAGTTATTTGCATATCTAATTGTATAGGTGAATTGATTCCCAGGTTTAACTGGATCTTGTGAATCTAATTTATAGATTGCAAGTTGAGGAACTGAACTTACAACATTAATAACTTCATTAGAAGTAATAGGTCCTTGTTCATCTGAATTAACAATTGCTGTGTTGGTAATTAAACCAAAACCTTCATAACCAATAAACAAGATGCAGGCTCCTATTATTATGTTAGACACACTGTGTAGATGAGAAATAGCAAGTAGTGATGGTTTGATAAAGAAAAAGCCTAAACATGCAAATGATAAAAGTATAGCTAGTTTAACTCCCACAATAAATGTTTCAGATCTTCCCACACTTCTAGTTCCCAAAACATTGATTAAAGTAAATATCAATACTATGGCAACTGCAAAAATATTTACACTCACCCCGGAAATATCTGGAGGTAAAAAGGTAGCAGCATAATTTCCAAATCCTTCGGCATAGACTGCCAGGGCAAAAACATAACCAAACCACAACAGGAAATTGAATCCCCCACTTAAAATACCATCCCCAAAACCTCTTATTAGAAACTCCACCGCCCCTCCTGCTGAGGGATACTTGGTGCCTAATTTTGCGTAGGAATATGTACTGAGAAGTGCAATTACACCACCAAAAATAAACGATAAATAAACCACATTACCGGAAATCTCGGTTACAATGCCTAAGATAGAAAAAATACCCGCACCGATCATGCCACCTATACCAATGGCAATAGCAGACCATAGGCCTATTGATTTTTTATGGTTCATTTAATTCATTTATCTTTAATAAATTATTATAGATTAAATATACGATTATTCTGGATTTATTCATTTATATTTTTTTTAATTGAAACAATGAATTAGGTTTTTTGATTAAACACGAGTAAATATTTATTTTTACACTTTATTAGCTAATTATAAATTAAAATAAATATTTAATTATTTACTACTGTTACTGGGCAACCTTGGTATTAACCAGGCCAGGAAAGCATCTTCACTTCTTGACTGTATCCATACTCTTCCAGGTCCTGTTAACTCGACTACCAGGCCTTCTCCACTGAATAATGTGGATTTAATTCCGCCTATTTTGTTTACCTGGTAATCCACTCCTTCATCAAAGGCCACTATATGACCCGTGTCTACTGTGTAGGTTTCACCTTCCGCTAAGGTAATGGGGTGGATGGCTCCGAAACTGGATGCAAACATACTGCCAGTTCCTTCAATTTTTAACAGGAATAGACCTTCTCTGGAGAAAAATGTTTTAGATCCTCCCCATTTGGTATCAATATCAATATCAATAGATCCAGCCATAAAAGAACCAGATTGAACTAATAACACTTCATTCTCCAGATCCATGGTATGAATATCCCCCGGTAAGGGAGGGGCCATGGTAATCTCACCAGGAGATTCAGCGGTGAACTTGTTGATAAAAAAGCTTTCCCCACCAAGCAGGCTTCTTTTTAAACCACCAAAAAGCCCCCCTTTCATTCCGGTTTCAATGGATATTCCACTGGACATACTTACCAATGCACCAGCCTCCGCATTAATCTGTTCAGAAGTTTCCAAATCCAATTTTAGCAACGCATAAGACGGTTGATACAAAATTTCATAGTACATTTTTTTACCTCTCAAGAAGAATTTCCTCATAAATATTATGTTAATCCAATCAGGAATAATTTATTGATAGACTCAGAAAACAGATACTTCCAAATAAATGAATTATATTAATTTGAGAATGTTTGGTGCTTCTGAAGAGTTCACTAATAACCCAGAATCATCCGATCTAAATATTAATTAAATCAAAGAAAAATGAAGAAATTATATAATAAAAAAAGGATGTTATAAAAAAATCACCGTTTAAAACCCTTCAAAGATCCAACACCAATCAAAACCACAGCCAATGCTAAAACTGCCAGTGGAACACCAGTAGCTGGTAAAGGTATATTATTTCCAGTTGTAGTAGGTTGATTGGTCACAGCAGGACCGTTTATATCAGTATTGTTATTGGGTAATGGTTCTGGTGCGGTTGCTAGTTCTATGACTGGACTTCCAAATACATCGTCTGGTTCATTGTCCATGGATCCTTGTTTGATGTTTCCAGATATTTCGGTTGAACTGTCGACGTATATGGTTCCTATATTGAAGATTCCTCCTCCTTCTTTGGTGGCGATGTTGCCTGTGATCTTTGAGTTTAACAGGTATATGGTTCCGTTGTCATTGTAGATTCCCCCGCCTTTGTCTTTTTTACCGTTGGTAAGGGTTAATCCGCTGATAATCATGGTATAGTAATGGATTGTGTCCCATCCTGCAAAGTACAGGACTCCACTTTTCTGCTGGCCGTCTATGATGGTTGTTTCGGGATCTTCTCCTACTAAATTCACACTTTTTATGTAAACGTTCAGATTTTCCTTATAGGTCCCGCTGGCAATGTAAATTGTACCATTATTATTAACTGTATTTATTGCACTGGTTATAGTAGCTTTAGGCCCATCTCCAGTTGTTGAATCATATATGGCAGATTGGCCATTCCAGCTGTCATTTCCCTGGGTGCTGACGAAGATGTTATCTGCTGCAAAAGACGGATTAACTGCAAAAACAAATGCTGAAAAAACAAATAGACAAATTAACGCATTATATATAGATTTAGGATTATTCATTTAATTTATTCCCCCAAAAAAATTAATTAATTACAGATTTAAGTAATTAACAATAATATAAATAATTACCTCTTCAGAAGGGTAGCACAAATTATAATAAACTTTAAAAGTTAATTAAATGATAGCCGATGATGAACCCTATGAGCTCTGAACTGATGATGAATGATGGGCGAGCTGAGGCTTATTTATTTAAATCAACTATTTCTCGATAAATAGCATCCACATCATTAAAAACATTTTTACCTGCAAGCTCCTCCACTTCAGGCCGCATGACCATAATCACTGGAATTCCTAATTCCAGGGCAGCTTCTATCTTAGAGGGAGTCCCACCAGCATCCCCACTTTCCTTGGTAACCACCAGTGAAACATCATATTCTTCCATCAAAGCTTGGTTAAATTCTTTGGAGAAAATTCCCTCCATGGCTATAATATTTGAAGCGGGTAATCCTAATTCCAGACATTTTTTCAAGGAATATATTGAGGGCAGAACCCGAGCCACGATTCTATCTGGATCTATCTTTTCGGTTAGATGATGTAAGGTCATCACCCCTGCCAGATGGAAAACCCGACCACTTGTGATTTTTAACGTCTTTAGGGCGGCTTCTTCAAAAGAATGGACTCTATGTATAAGATCATTTTCCGGAATATCTAATGGTTTCCGTTCAAATCGCATATATTTTATCATGGCGGCATCAGCAGCCATTATAGCATTTTTTGTAGCCTCAGATGCAAAAGGATGGGTGGCGTCGATTAAAATTTCAATATCATTCTCATTTATTATATCTGCCAGTTCTTGTGAGTTGAAACGCCCCTGGTGAACTTCATCTGCCCCGGAGCTTCGGGCCAGTTCTGCTCCGTGGGAGGTGGTTGCGGTGGCCAGTATGCTAAAACTTCCATAAAGCTTTTTAATGATCCTTCGAGCGTCGCTGGTTCCAGCCATTACCATTAACTTCATATAATCACTTAATAAACCTCTCCACCAGCCAGTCACTGATTAAAATAGTGCAGGAGATGATTAGGATTATTACCCAGTCAAAGGCACCCAGTGAAGTGGTTCTGAAGATTCCCTGTAAGAATGGCAGGTATATTACCCCTAATTGCAGTATTAAGGATGCTACCACTGCTATAAAAAGAAATTTGTTGGAAAATCCGTGGTCAGAACGGCAGTTAAACACGTTAAATATCTGGTACATTACAAATACGGTGAATGCCATGGTCATTGCCTTAATAAGTGGCTCTCCATTACTTAAAAGATAGAAATAAAGTGCCAGGGTCCCTACAGTCATAACCACTCCGGCAATGGCGATTTTTATTACATTTTTTCGGGGAATAATATTCTCCTTGATGGGCGGTCGTTCCATTACACCCTTTTCTGGTGGTTCCACTCCCAGAGATTGGGCTGGAGGTCCGTCCATGATGATGTTTATCCATAAAACCTGAATGGGATTGAAGGGCACTGGCAGTCCCAGTATGGATGATGAGGTTATGGTGAGTATGGCTCCGATGTTGGTGGAAAGCTGGAATCTTACAAATCTACGGATGTTATCGAATATGGTCCGTCCTTCACGCACCGCTTTGATTATGGTGGCGAAGTTATCATCCTGCAGGAGCATGTCCGCTGATTCTTTGGCCACATCGGTTCCGCTGCCCATGGCCACCCCAATGGCGGCTCTTTTTAAGGCCGGCGCGTCATTTACACCATCCCCAGTCATGGAGGCTACGTTTCCCTTCTTCTTCAGGGTTTCCACAATGCGCACCTTCTGTTCCGGATACACCCTAGCATATACCCGAATTTCATTCACCATGTCTTCAAATTCTTCCTCACTGAGCCGGTCCAGATCTGCGCCGGTTAGTGCTTTTATCTCCTCTCCGTCATTAATGTGTAATTCTTTGGCTATAGCTACTGCGGTGTCTTTATGATCCCCGGTGATCATCACCACTTTTATCCCTGCCTTTTTAGCTGTGGCAATGGCCTTTTTAGCCTCATCACGTGGTGGGTCCATCATTCCCACCAGCCCCACAAAGATGAGGTCCCTCTCTAAAGACTCCTTCTCTTCCAGGTTCTCTTCAGGATCTAATTTACGGTAAGCAAATCCAAGAACCCGCAATGCATTATGGGTCATTTCATTTAGGTCTTTCATGGCATTTGCCCTGTCTTCATCATTAATGGAGCAAACCCCACTTTCAACCATGATATGGGAGCATCTTTGTAATAGAACCTCAGGAGCTCCTTTAATCAGTAGATATCTATCTCCATCTATCTGGTTCACAGTGGTCATTCGTTTCCGGGTGCTGTCTAATGGTATCTCCAGTAGTCGGGGGTGTTTCTCCTCCAGTTCCTTTCTTTTGTAACTATTTTCATCTGCATAAAGGAGCAGTGCAGCATCAGTGGGATCTCCCAGTAACTTACCATCTGATAATGACGCATTGTTACATAGAGCTGCAATAGTGTAAACCATCTTCTGATCAGTGACTCTGGCATCCCTCACCGTCATCTGATTTAAGGTCAGCGTACCGGTTTTATCAGTACATATAACATTACAGGATCCCAGGGTTTCCACTGCCAGTAGTTTCCGGACAATAGCGTTGCTTCTGGCCATTCTCTGCATTCCCAATGCCAAGGTTAAAGTTAAAATAGCAGGCAAACCTTCAGGAACGGCAGCCACCGCCAGAGAAACTGCAGTCATGAATGTTTCTACAAGAGGTGTTCCCTTTAAATATTCAAGTGCAAATACCAGGGAACATACCACCACTGCTAACAAACCAAGTGTTTTTCCCAGGCCGGCTATTTTCTGCTGGAGGGGTGTTTGTTCTTCTTCTTCCTGGATCATCTCCGCGATTTTACCAATCTCAGTGTTCATACCGATTTCTACCACTAGACCTTTACCACGGCCAGATGAAACATCGGTTTCCATAAAGGCCATGTTTTCAGCGCCATGTTCATCTGAAGAGATGATGTTTGAATGTTTTTCTGCAGGTATAGACTCCCCGGTCATGGCTGACTCATCTATCAGGAGATCATAGCCTTCAATTATCCTGAGATCGGCCGGGACATTATCTCCTTCCTCTAAAAGCACCAGGTCACCCAGAGTTAGTTCACTGGCCGGTACTTTCTGCTCCTTTCCATCCCGGATAACCACCGCTTCACTGGATATAAGCCCTTTTAACTTTTCCATTGCCTTTTCAGCACGATATTCCTGGATGAATCCAACAACAGCATTTATCAATACCACAATCAGTATTACAATAGCATCTAAAGTGTCCCCAACATAGTAGGCTGCAATAGCTGCTATAATCAGGATTAGAATGAGTATTTCCTTGAACTGGCCCAGAAAAAGTTTGATTGGTCCGGCCTTTTCCTCTTCAACCAGCTCATTTTTTCCGTGTTCTAAGAGGCGTTTCTCAGCCTCTGAACTGGTCAGCCCATTTTTATTGGAATTAAGGGCCTTCAATGTTTCATCTACACTTAATTTCTTCCATTTCATGATGAATGCACCTGATATTTAATAATAAGTTTTTATTATTATTTAAATAAATTTTATCTAATAAATTGATTCTATTACTTTTCAAATTAATTCATATTATATTTAATTTCTAATAACTCATATAACCTGATTTTAACTTTCATTTCATCTTCTTCTATAAAAAACTGCTTTTTTATAATTAATTAGTTCCATTTTCTCCCTGGTGTTGATAGAATCAGTGGAAAGGGGTTTTATTATCAGATCAGCCCCGGTAATCCTGGAAACTTTCTCCAGATGGGGGTGTAATTCTTCCGGTGGTCGTATGGAATAGATGAGTTCTGCATCCTTATATATTTTTAAGTGGGGATGGCCAATATCATCTTGGATGACCCCTTCATGAGAAGGTTTAATATCGGTCATAATGATATTCAACTTAAGGTGTTTTTCCAACTCACACGCCACCAGAGGGAATCTTCCCACTCCCACTTCCACAATCTTATGGGCATGGGCGTAGTTGCTGATGATGTATCTGGAAAAGTCACACCACATTTTTACACCTTTTCAAACATTTTCTACAGGATATTTATGATAATAAGAGAGTTTCGACGCCAGGATATTAAAAGAGTCCTGGAAATTGAGAAAGCATCCTTCAAAGATCCTTATCCATCTCATGTGTTGCTGGACATCTACAACTTGGGTGCGGGATTTTTGGTTGCTCAGCAAGATAATATGGTAGTAGGATATATTATATTTTGGATCAGATTTGAGAATGATGGTCACATTATCTCCATTGCGGTGGATAAAAAATATCAGAGAAAAAAAATTGGA
>MVQZ01000271.1 GCA_002067565.1 Methanobacterium sp. PtaU1.Bin242
AGTTTTCTTATCTGCAGGAGTGAATCTGCTCTTTCTTTAATAGTTTCACCTATACCAATTAATAAACCCGTTGTGAAAGGTATTTTAAGTTTTCCCGCATTTTCTATAGTTTTTAATCTTAGTTTTGGTTCTTTTCCAGGACTTTTTGAATGGACAACCGTTTGCATGAGTCTGGAACTGGAACTCTCCAGCATCAACCCCATGGACGCGTTTACTTCCCTTAAAAGTTTCAATTCATTTTTTTTAAGTATCCCGGGATTACTGTGGGGTAGAAGATTTGTATTATCCAGTGTTTCCTCACAGAGGAAATATAGGTATTCCACCATACTGGTAAACCCCATTTTATCCAGGGCACAACTAACCTCATAAAACTCATCCGCACCTTCACCAAAGGTGAAAAGAGCTTCATGACAGGCATATTCATCTGCTTTTTTCAGGATCTCTTTTACTTCCTTGATTTCCATCAGTATGGTGGCATCAAAACTTTCCGGCCCCCTGCGATAGACGCAGTATCCACATTCATTGCGACATATATCAGTTAGGGGTAAGAAAACATTTTTAGAATAAGTTATGGTTGATTCATCCCTATTAGAATTGGCATCCGCCATCAAAGACAAGAACTCCCTGTAATCTGCATTAAGATAAGATATTATATTATCCTTTGACAATCTAGGCATGTTTTTTCCTCGGGGTGGTTTAAATCTCTTGAAATGGTTTAAATTTGAATTTTAAATACTATAACCTATAAAGTCGAACAAATAAATCCCATCATTAGAGAAAATTCCTCATTAAATATCTGGATATAAGAATTTTTATCATTTAGTTTAGCTTTCTAAATTGGCCACCACCAGTTCTACAAATTTGGGACCAAATTCACTTTTGTCCATCCATAATATAATAAAAACAGCAATATTATGTAATAGTCCTAAGGCATATTCCACATGACAGTTCATGGTTTCAAATGATTCTTTGAGCCTATATATTCCATATACGTCGGTTTCTCCTTGAATTTGCACCAGGGCTCTTATGTTTTCATCCATTATCCCTATTATATCTTTAGCTTCATCAGAGAAAACTTCGATTCTGCGCGCGCCAATATCATCTAAAATATCAGAAATCACAGGCGCCATCTCCTCCGGTTTTATCTCTTTACGAGACATTCCCCGAACGATTAGCATTTGTGGTGTGTCCATGGATGGTTTGGACCCGTGGAAAGCTTCCAAATAGGTCATTATGTTTCTTGCAACTTCATGGGTTTTCATTTGTTTTGGTCCTCCACATTGGTTATTTCTGCTTTGAGATCACCTAACATGGCTACTTTTTCTGCAAATGCATTATGACGGTGAATACTTTCCTCATTGACCTGTCTGACAGTTACCAGCGTGTCATCTGGTAAATGTGAATATTGCTCTATGATTTTTTGTACCATATTTCGTACACAATCTTCCACAAACATGGGATTTTTATGCGCATTGACCACTACTGCGTTTTCATCAGTCCTCTTTAAAAGTTCACAAACAGGAGCACTCATAGAATCTTCAATTATCCTTATTATGTCCTCTCCTCGAATCAAATGTTGTGCCGGTACTTCCATCATAATCATTCCTCTGCCCCTCTGGTTGTGGGAGGCAAATGAAACTGTTTCTAAAACCTTCTGTGTGGTCTCTTTATCCAAAAACTTAAGTAACTCTATTTTAGCAGATTCACGAGTGGATTCCTGGGCACAGGGGCATACGGTCATTCCCACTACTTCTGCACCGATCATTTTTCTTATAACCACTTCATCCCCATCTCTATAACCAATGGCATCAGCCATGATGTTGGTCATTTCCTGGGTTTTATGACGGGTTATTGGGGACTCCTTAAGGATCATGAAATCACTTTTCATACTTACTTCTGCCCTTTTGGCGTATTTATGTTTTTTAAGAAGGCGGCTGACGATTTCAGCGCAAAGTGACTCAATTTCCACTGTTGTTTCTTCCACTGCTTCTTCCAAAACTTCACTGATAGCCTCCGGGTTCCGGGACATGTGAATTCCCCTTTTGGTGCTGGGAAGGTCAACAAAGGCATCAAATGTGGGAATGAGAACTATAGGTCTTTTTCTATCTCTTTCGATTTTTAGAAGTTTTTTAACACCTGTAACCCCTACTCTGGTGAGATGTACGGGTATGGTTGGTGTCTTCTCCTGGGTGTCAGGAAAACATGATAGGTCCAACTTTTTTCACCCCATGGTAAATAATTCCATCTTTTAAGGTACTTTATACTTTTTTTAGTGCTAAATTAAAAATTTGATATTAAAAATAACTTTTTTTACAAAAAAAACCATTCATGCTTAATATTTTAATTTTTATCATATCCTGTGATCATCCCCATTAACCATAAGATTCCCATAATTTGGTCAGTTGATTATATAGGGTGTTATAAGAATGATGGATTCTTATCAACTATATATTATTTTCTATAATATCGTTTGTTTATTACATACTCTGTTAAACATAATAACTTTAATAAATGAAATAAAAATGATATAAAAAGTAGAATAACAGTATTTAGAAATATAAGAGCTTATTAATATTAAAGAATAAATAATTCAGAGTTAAGATAAAATTTTAAGCAAATCTTCGGCAGAAATGTCTTTTAAACCTTCGAAATTTATAATTTTAGCATTATAAAGTTTTTCAGCCCTTTTTGCTAGAATTTGTCCTGATTTGTCCTTCTCTACCAACACTATTACCTGTTCAACTGCAAATTGGTCTTTTTTCCGTTCAATATCATTTTTAACATGCGATATTTTCTTTTTTATGGATTGTAATGCATTATCCGGTATTTGTGGGTTTATTTCTTTCATATCCTCTATCTGCAGTGGCACTCCTGCCACCACTATCCTCTGTGGATTCACAGCTAACTTGGTCAAAGCTTTTTTAAAACTATTTTTTGTAGTTAATATCAAATATTCCCCCGATAAACTCTTTATTTCATCTTCGACATCGATTTTATCAATGACTCCAAAGTCTGCCAGTATATCATCAATTTTATCCCTTACTGCGATTATTCGATCACAGAAAATCCGGGCATTCTCCTCATCCAGGACATGAGTAGGTCTGCTTGTATATAAAAACTCTTCTAAATCTATAATATTATCTATAATTTCTCCAAAGGTGATGAAATCTATTTTTCCCCCTATAGGCGTTTTTAAAATTTCTTTTCCCTTTGATTTTCCAGCTTCTTCTAAAAGCATTTGCGCTTGTTTGTAACGGAATTTCTCCATAAAATCACCCTAATAAGTAGATAATCTGTGCTTAAAATTCATAAAATGGTGAGAAAATTTTTTTTATTTCATTTAATAAATCTTTTGTTTCTCTGTGAACCTTTTGGTTCCTCTGCTTTAGATTTGATTTGTTTTCTTTAATATTTCCATCTTCAAAATTTATGTTTGCATTTAAACCGTTTATTAACTTCTGATTGCACCGATAAAGGGCGGATAAATCATAACCTCCTTCCAAAATCAGAGCTAAAGATGGGGTTATTTCCATCATTTCCATGGCAACCCACTGGTAAAAATCATCATTTAGATTAATACTGGAGAGAGGATCATCTTGATGGCCGTCAAAACCAACATCAACCAGATAAAAGTCAGCTTTAAATTTATCTGCAACGGGTTTCAGTATATTCTCCAGGATGTATATATAATCAGAAGTATTGGATCCTGGGGGTAAAGGAATATTCAAATTTCTTCCCTCTGCTTCCCCTCTTCCTATCTCCTCTATGAATCCTGATCCTGGAAAAATAGTTCTTGGATCCTGATGAATGGATATATAAAGCACCTGAGGATCCTCATAAAATATTTCTGCAGTACCATTGCCATAATGTACATCGAAATCAAATATAAAAAATTTTTTTATATTATAAACTTCCCTGAGATATTTCAGGACCACCGCCAGATTATTGAAAAAACAGAACCCCATAGCCCTATCTCTCGTAGCATGATGTCCAGGGGGTCTTCCAATAGAATAAGCACTCTTTTCTCCTTCTAATACTAGTTTTGCAGCTTTTATAGCTCCTCCTGCAGATAGTTTGGCTATTTGATAAGTTTGAGGTGATGCCATAGTATCGAAATCAAGATAACCTCCTCCCTGCTGACAGAAAGCTTTGATTTTTGCCACATGTTCCGGGGAATGAACTCTTAACAAATCATCTTCCCCTGCCATTTCCGGTTCAAAAATACCATTTTGACCTGCATCCATCTCTTTAATGGCCTTTATAATTACCTGAGTTCTTTCCTTGTTTTCAGGATGATTTCCAGTTTCATGTTTCTGATAATCTTCTGAGTACACTATGGCTGTCAAAAAAAGCCCCCATTACTCTATTGGGATATATTTTAATTTCCCAATATTTTAATTTCTAAATATTAAAACATAATTTAATTAAACATAATAATGTTCATCTTTCTATACAAACTTCCTGTCCGAACTTATTCCAATGTATTAATTCATCTAATTCTCGTCTGGGAGGTGGTAGTGGAGTTTCATCAGGATAACCAAATGGAATTAGGGCAACTGGTCTCAGGTGTCGGGGAAGTACCACCGCCTCTGCCACCAGCCATTCATCGAAGGCACCCACCCAGCAGGCTCCCAACCCCAAGGCATGTATGGCCAGAAGCATGTTTTGACCGGCACACGCCGCATCCTGTATACAGAAAAGTTCCCTGCCCCTATCATTGTATATTGTGGCAGATTTATGCATATTTGCACATAAAACCATGACCACTGGAGCTTCACTTATAAAGTCCCGCATATAAGCTGCAGTGGTAAGTTTTTGCTTTATTTCTTGGTCATTTATTAATATTACATCCCAGCTTTGAAGATTACCAGCAGAAGGCGCCCACAAACCTGTTTCCAATATTTTATATATCAGTTGATCCTCTATCTCCATTTTTTTAAACTTACGGACGCTTCGTCGTTCAGATATTGCTTTAAAAACATCCATATACAATACCCCCTTATTTCACCAAGGCATCTACCACCACATGATAAACACCAGGTGAGTATTTTTTTATTACCCTTCTATTCAATATTTCTACATCATGACCATCAGCGGCTTCTTTTATCCTTTCAACTGGTCTTATGAATTTTAATTTATCTGGAACAGATTCATGATAATGAATTACTCCCCCATCATCATTTAACGCTTCCAATGCCACGTCCAGATAGTGATGGGTGTTTCCAATATAACCCATTAAAACCCGATCCGCCACACCACGAGGGGCTAAATCACGACAATCCCCAAATAATGGTTGTATTATATCTGAAACTTTGTTTAATTCTATATTCTGACATAAATAGCCATGTGCTGTTGGATTTATCTCAACAGAATATATTTTTTCTACTGGAGAGTGTACCGCTATAGGTATGGAGAAATAACCTATACCCGCAAAAAGGTCCACCACTGTTTCTCCTTTCTGCACTATGCTTGCTATCCTCTTTCTTTCGGTAGTATTACCTTTAGACCACATTATACGAGAGACATCAAGCTTGAAAAGACAGTGATTTTCCTTATGAATAGTTTCTGTGCCTTCACCAACTATAACATCAACCTCTGGCTCCCGTTTTAAACCCCTGATCCGGCCCAGTTTAACTACTCGCTTTACACCAGGTATTTCTAAAAGTGTCTCAGGGTCTTCTACATCCCTTTTTATTACCAGGATGTCTCCAACAACCTTTCCTTTCATATAATTTATATGAGTTTGAAATGTGTTAAATATTATTATGAAAATTTTATTATTGCCAGAAATTATGAACTATTCTTAATCATTAACTACAAAAATCGGAGAAAAATGGAATAGAAAATAAAATTGGATAAAAATATTCTATGACAAACATGATTATAGATATATACGATGAAATGAATTGAACAAAACTGATTTTTCAAAGAAACCTTTATAAGCATCTTAAGTTAAAATAGGGCTATAAATACTTTTAAGCCCTGAATAAACAGGGAAATTTAAAATTGTAAGAACTAAAATAGTAAATATTTATATAACATGAATTTAAAATTAAGAATATCAAAACATTAGAACTATTTTTTATGTGTTGTTTTTTTAGAGGTGTATTAATGAATGATAAAGATCAATTAAAAGGCACTACAACCCTCGGTTTAACTTGTAAAGATGGAGTTGTTTTTGCCACCGAGAGAAGAGCTACCATGGGTAACCTGATAGCCCACAAAGTGGCAGACAAGATCTTCAAGATAGATGATCATATAGGGGCTACTATTGCCGGGTCTGTTTCACACGCCCAAACACTAATGAAATATATAACCGCCGAAGCAGCTCTTTACAGACTCAGAAACGGCGAAGAAATAAGTGTGGAAGCAATAGCCACATTAACCGCTAACATCTTACGCTCAGCACCACTTTATGTACAAACCCTTCTGGGAGGAGTTGACACTAAAGGGCCAGCAATATACTCCTTAGACCCTGCAGGAGGTGTGGTAAAAGATATGATGATTTCCACAGGTTCAGGATCAATGGTGGCTTACGGAGTACTGGAAGATCGTTACAGCGAAGATATATACGTAGAAGAAGGAGTAGATCTGGCCATAAGAGCTATAAGATCCGCCATGGAAAGAGATGCTTTTTCAGGTAACGGTATAATGGTGGCTACAATTACCAAAGAAGAGGGCTTTAGAAAGTTCTCACAAGAAGAGGTAGAAGCTAAAATCAAGGAAATTAACTAAGGAAATACCTTAATTCCTTTTATTTCACAATTTTTTTATTCTAGATAGTTAAGTTAAGAAAAAAAGCTTAGCTTAACCTTTATTTCTATTTTTTAGACGTGATGATATGGGTTCAGAGATTCAAGAAATTAAAAATATAATATTGCAAAGATTACCCAAAAGAGTGCAAGTGGCCAAAGTAGAGTTTGAAGGTCCCGAAGTAGTGATCTACACTAAGAATCCAGAGATCATAACCGAAAACGGCGATCTCATAAGAGACTTGGCTAAAGATATAAGGAAAAGAATCATTATCCGCTCAGATCGTACGGTGCTGATGGAACCAGAAAATGCCATTCGTAAAATTCATGAGATAGTACCGGATGAAGCCAAGATCACCAACATCTCCTTCGACGAGGTAACCTGCGAAGTAATAATCGAAGCCAGGAAACCAGGGCTAGTTATAGGTAAATATGGTACTACCTCACGTGAAATAGTCAAAAAAATCGGATGGGCACCCAAAATACTTAGAACACCACCTATTGCATCTGAAATTATACAAAGGATTAGAAGGACTCTAAGAAAAAATAGTAAAGAACGTAAAAAAATCTTACAAGATTTAGGAAACCAAATACACCGCGAGATACCATCAGAAAATGAGTGGACCCGTTTAACATCTTTAGGAGGTTTTAGAGAAGTAGGAAGATCATCACTATTCTTACAGACTTCCAACAGCAAAGTATTACTCGATTGCGGGGTAAATGTGGCCGGTACAGACGATAAAAGTTCTTATCCTTATTTAAACGTTCCAGAATTTCGTTTAGACGATCTTGACGCCGTTATCATATCACATGCTCACTTGGATCACTGCGGATTCCTACCCTACCTCTACCATTATGGGTATGATGGTCCTGTATACTGTACCACCCCAACCCGGGACCTTATGACATTACTACAGCTCGATCACATTGATATAGCTCATCGAGAGGACAATCCACTCCCATTTAATGTAAAACACGTTAAAAAGAGTATAAAACATACTATAACTCTTGATTATGGAGAAGTGACTGATATTGCCCCGGACATCAGACTAACCCTGCATAATGCTGGGCATATCCTTGGTTCAGCCATAACCCATATGCACATTGGTGACGGACAGCATAATTTTGTCTACACCGGAGATTT
>MVQZ01000272.1 GCA_002067565.1 Methanobacterium sp. PtaU1.Bin242
CGGAGATTTCATACAAACACCAAGAGGAAGTATATACTTCCTCTATATTAAACTTATCGCTCGATAACAATCCAAAACAGAATAATAACTAAAATCAAAATGCACTTTTAAAAACTAAAAACATTAAACACACCAAATACCCAAAAAAAGGTTTCATAAAGCCCCATTAACCATTAATATTCGGAGGGGGCTAATATCATTGTAAAAGCCTATTTCTAAAATTTAAGGATGAACTTTAAGCAAACTGTAAACCTTACTCACCATTTGCTGAGCTGAGTAAATAGCATCCTCCAAAACCTCACTGGAAGATACTACCGTGGCCACCGGCTCTCCCTCCTCTATAATAACATTCTCTGCGGGTATATCATAGACTCCCTCAAAATTCATTCTTCCTACCTGAGAGCGTTTCCTGGCATGCACTATCATCTTAACCGCAAACCGGTTAGGAGGAGGCACGTCAATTAAAGTTCCCCTGGAAGCTTCCAAGTGAGCTTCAACCATGTTTAATCCCAGTGAAGCTTCTGCACATTCAATTGTCCCCTGAATACGTGGATTTACTTCAATAAGAAACAGATCATCGTCTTGAAGAATAAAATCAACACCGTTAGATCCCACCAGGGACAAATGGTTTATAATTTCCTCTGCAATCCCTGCTGCATTGTTATCATCAATAAAGGGTGTGATATTGCCACAGTATCCATAGGGCTCTTTTTGACCCAAATCAGTATCACCAATGATTTGCTGACTGGTCAGGACAGTATGCGACTTCGATCCTGTAGAAAGTACAGATGAACTTATATTTTGGCCATTCAACCGTTCTTGAAGAATAAATTCTGAAAAATCAAAGATTAAATCGGATTTTTCATCCAACATTTTTAATTCTTTTATTCCATAACCCCCAGATCCACTGATTGGTTTTAATATAAACTCTTTTTCAGGATAATTACCAGATATTTCATCTGCTTCTTCAATATCAGCCACACAATATGTTCTAGGGAGCTGGAAATGATTTTTCAGTTTCCTATAAAGTTTGTATTTATTTTCCACATCTCCAATATCCTTATTTCCCAAAATTTTCTTTTGGGGGAAATTTAAAGGAGAAGAACCAGCCAGACATATTATAAAATCAGCATCATCCACCCACTGAGCAGCAAGATCATCTATACTTCCTGATTTATAGTTTAAAGTGAAATGACCGCAGGAATGATGGGGTTTCTGGCTTAAAATAGATAGGTAATTGTGGGTGCATTCCTGGAGGTCGATGGTTCCAAAGTAATCTGCTGAATAAACATTAAAACCGAGTTTTTTTAAAGAACATGCAACTGATCGGGTGTTAATCCCCACCACGAGCGCGTTTTCCATAGGGTTATCCACCGTTATTTTGAGATAGTCCCGAGCGGAGTCGAACCGCCGTCGCCGGTTCCAAAGACCAGCAGGATTACCACTACCCTACGGGACTAAATAGTCAAATTAGAACAAAGCACCGCACCTGCGGTATTCTGCTTTAAGTTGGAGGTTATATTTAAAGTTATCGAGAAAGTGCAAAAAATCTTAAAAATCCGCCTTCCGATCACAACAGGTGTTAAAACGGCAACTTCGGCATTTTCTGGGGTTTTCAGTTGGTATATATTCAATTGTACCTATTAAAAGTTTGTGAACTCGTTCTATCAATTCAATTATGTTTTTCTCTGCTGTCTCATCAAAATAAGATGACCAGAAAATATTATCAGTACCCCTTTCCCTTAAAGAAGCCACAATCTTCCTTTCCTCAGGGACAATATCTTTAAATGCAAGGCAATAACCATATACCTGGTTTATACTTGAGGGATACGCTGTTTTACCGGGTTTATCATCGATGATTATGAATTCATCAGGAGTCATCCACACCTCATCAATAAAACCCCTAATTCCATATCTGACAGATGTAACAGGCAGTTCTCTGGAGAGGATTTCTGCTGTGCGGGAGGTGTCCAGCATCTCCTGGAATGTGGCTGGTTCAGCATCTTCTATGAATTTAGATTCTAAAATGGAATGCTCTCTACTTCCCTCCATCATGGCTTTTGTGGGTTTGGCTGTAACTCCTTTGACGTTTTCCAGGTAAATACCATACTCACAATATGCCTGCTTATTAAGCCAACTTATAGGGAAATTATTTTTGTTCTGGATGACTTTTACTTGGGTTATGGTGGGATGGGAAATAGATTTAAGATTTTTCATATTAATTAATCTCCCGATTAACTCTATTTTAAATATTAATTACTGGAGTAAAAAGGATTTGCTGAGAGTATTGGATAAGTATTAAATCTAAAATGATATAATGAAACTCTTTAATCTTTTTTACTTCTTTTTTTGTAAGAGACCCCATATTCCTGATTTTTCCTTTGATTTCATTTCTTCTATTAATTCTTTATTCTTTTTAAGCTCATCATTATGTGATATCTTTAATTTTTGGTATTCATTATTTATTTGGTGTAGTTGGTTTTGAAGCTTTTTATTTTCCTGTTCCAGGGTTGTGATTTTCTCCCCTTCCAGACGCAATCGCTTGTTGGTTTTAGCATTTTTACTTACCAGGGTCTTGTAGGATTTGGAAAGTTCACCATGTTTCCATTCTAATTCTGCTAGTTCCTTTTCATATTCTGCAATGACCCCCTTATATTGTTTATCATCACTCTGCCGCCCCCCTATTTCGTCCTCAATTAAATCTTCAAACTGATTTTGAGGTATGATAAAAACTTCCTCACTACAAGGCAGATTATCTGACTTCTTAAGAGGCACCTGATACTGATAATACTCATAGGTCTTTCTCCGACCCCCTACCATCTTTTTTGTTTTCTTTTTATAACATTTTACCATGGATTTTACTAACTCTACCATTAAAATTACTCCGATTAAATTTACAGTAACAAAAACATGATTTATCTCTTTAAATTTGAAAACAGAATCTTTTAATTGTTATTATCTCTCACTAAATTTCCATTGTTTCTAATGTAGAACTAGATCTATATTGGAACAATTGACTTTTATCTTTTTTGAAAAAATTGCGAGAGAAACAAAATGATAAGAAATCAAAAACTATTTTTGCATCATAAAAAAAAGTATATTTAATACCTTATTATATATAAATATGAATATATTAATAATTTTAAAGGAGGTATATTATGAAAAAGATTTATTTGAATTTGTTGTGTATATTCCTAGCTATATCACTCGTTTTAGTCCCCTGTGACTTTGCATGGAAGTGGCAGACGCATTCAAAAATAGTAGATAAGATTTACTATTCTATGCCTGTATATATTCAGGAAAATCTTGATTTAATTGCTATGAGAGACGGTTCTAATGATCCTGATGAAAAATTTCAGGATTTTATTAACCATAGCTTTCCAGGTAGTTATTTCAAGGCCAAAGAATGGTTAAACAAGGGTAAACTCGCTTACAGAGAAAAAAATTATTATTACGCCAGTTACTGTTTCGGTGTGGCATCTCACTATATTTCCGACACATTTTCAGCACCCCATAGTGCAAATGACACATCTTATCTACACAGCATCTATGAAAGTCAGGCTAACACTCTAAAACCAGCCATATACCGTACAAACGACAAGGATCTCTATAGCTTATTAAAACAAGGTGACCGGCAGGGGGAAAAGGATTGGAACGTATGGAAAAAGACAAGAAAATCCAGTATAACACAAAATAACCTGAATCAGGCGACAACAGCGTCTTATTCTACAATAAAAAGATGCATAGGTTAAACCACAGATAGTGAATATGAAGGAGCATAAAACTAAAAATCCGACTTTACAATAAGTAAATGGAGATCAATATTAGGAGCTTGAATGAAGTTAATTTATGCATTGGCAAGCAATATCTCCATATTTCTATTTTTATGCTACGATGAACTCTAAATTTGTTAAAAAGACCAGATATATTCCACGGATGTAAATTACATAGGAATATTAACCATAAAAAATATAATATATATGGTGCTTGTTTGTGAAGTCTAAGATATTGATTATAGAAGATGAATCAATAGAAGCGAAGGATCTCAAAGAGTCTTTAAAATCTTTCGGCTATGATGTAGTGGGTATTGCTTCAACAGGGGATGAAGCCATAAATATGGTAGCTGAACTGAAAGTCGATCTTGTTCTAATGGATGTTGTTTTAAAAGGAAGAATAGATGGTATTGAAGCTGCAGAAAATATATGGGAAGAATTTAACATACCTGTAGTTTATTTAACTTCTCATACCGAAGAAAACAGGTTTAATCGCACTAAACTTACATCAACCTATGGTTACCTAATTAAACCCGTAAATAAAACAGATTTAAAGAATACTATTGAAATAGCGCTTTATAAACACCGAAAGGAAGGCTCTCTTAAACACAACGAAGCATTGTTTAAGACCATGCTAGATTCAGCGCCCCTTGCTATATTATTAACTATTGGCACTGAAGAGAAAGTAGAATTCATAAATTCCCGATTCACTGAAATTTTTGGCTACACCATTGAAGACATACCAGATGTGACCCATTGGTGGCCTCTTGCTTATCCTGACCCCAAATATCGCCAAAAAATAAAACAAATTTGGACAAATAGGGTCAAAAAAGCAGTTCAAAATCAAACTGAAATAGAACCTGTGGAAGCAGAGGTAACATGTAAAGATAGAACCGTAAGGATAGTAGAAGCCAAATTATCGTCCATAGGAGAAAAAAATCTGGTATTCTTCACAGATATTACTGAAAATAAAAAAGGTGAGGAAAAAAGGAGAAAGGGTGAAGAGAGAAGGAAAAGGGGTGAAGCTGCTCTAAAAAAAAGTGAGGAACGATTCCGTGCTGTTGCAGAATCAGCAGTGGATGCCATTATCACAACAGATATTAAAGGTAACATCAAATACGCCAATAAAAGCCTCAAAACCATCTTCGGGTACTCTCTAGGAGAATTAACCGGAAAACCACTGCCCATCCTCATGCCCAAGATAAATAGAGAAAACTATCTTAAAGAACTTAAAAAATTCAATAAAAGTGGTGAACACAGATTAATTGGAAAAAAAGTCACAACAACCGGATTAAAAAAAGACGGAACTGAATTCCCTTTCGAGATGTCCCTTGCCGCCTGGAAATCGGGAAATAAAACATATTTCACCTCTATAATCCGAGACATCACCGAAAGAAAAAAGGCTGAAAATGAGTTAAAAACCATTAATAAGGCATTAAAAAAGCGTGACATGGAATTCAGACATTTTATTGATGATGCCCCTGTTGCTATAGCCATGTTTGACCGGCAAATGAGGTATATTGCAGCCAGTAAACGTTGGATTGGTGATTTTAATCTTAAGAGTATAAAACTTCAAGGAAGGTCTCACTATGATATTTTTCCAGAGATCACTGACGAATTGAAAGAAATCCATAGGCATGCTCTAGCAGGCTCTATCTTTTATGGTGAGGATGATAAATTTGTACGTGCTGATGGAACTATCCAATATTTAAGATGGGAAGTTCATCCCTGGTATTTATCCTCTGATGATATCGGTGGTATAATAATCTTTAGTGAAGACATCACTGAAAGAAAAACCGCTGAAGAAGAATTAAAATCGAACCAGTGGCGTTTGGAGATGAGTATGGAGATAGCAAATCTAGCTTACTGGGAATACAATATTGAAGAAGATATATTCACCTTCAATGACAAATTTTACTCACTTTACAGCACCAGTGCCTCAAAAGAGGGTGGTTACCAGATGTCTTCAGCAGAATACGCCACTCGTTTCGTACCTCCAGAAGAACAGGTTTTAGTGGGAGAAGAAGTTGCTAAAGCAATAGAATCAGACAACCCCAATTACTCAAGCACCACCCAACACAGCATAATCCGAAGAGATGGTGAGAGAAGATTCATAATTGTAAGAATTAGAACCCGTTTAGATAAAAACGGCCAGAAAATTGGGACTAACGGTGTAAATCAGGATGTAACTGAACTTTTAAAGGCCGAAAAAGCATTGAAAGAAAGTGAAGAGAAATACAAGACCCTGTTCCAGTCAGATCCTGATTATACAATACTTGTGGGGATGGATGGTGTTTTATTAGATGTTAATCGTGCTGCAGAGCAAATAACAGGCTTATTAAAGGATGAATTAATAGGAAGACATTTTATGGAATTAGAAATTTTTCCCAAAGAGGATTTAGGCATGCATAACGAAATGTTTTCACATCTATCAAAAGGAGAGTATATATCTCCTTATGAATCAAGAATTTATGATAAGGAAGGTAAAATACGCTGGGTTGAAACCCTGTTAACCATCATAATGAAGGATGAAGAACCAGATTCTATTTTAATAATTAACAATGATATTACCAAACGTAAAAGGGATGATGATGTGATTAAAGCATCTCTCAAAGAAAAAGAAATTCTTCTTAAAGAGATTCATCACCGGGTGAAGAATAATTTACAGATAATTTACAGTTTACTGGACTTACAGGAAGATTATGTTAAGGAAAACTCAACTGCAGTGAATGTTTTAAATGAGAGTCAAAACCGAGTTTTAGCCATGTCCCTCATCCATGAAACACTTTACCAGTCGAAAGATCTAAGCCTAATAAACTTCTCAGAATACATAAAAAACCTGACATCTAATTTATTCTATTCATATGGTTCCAAATCAAACATCACCCAGATAATAAATGTAGAACAAATTTACCTGAATATAGAAACATCAGTACCCCTTGGACTAATAATAACAGAACTAGTCTCAAACAGCCTTAAATACGCATTTCCAGAAGATAAATCTGGAAAAATTTCAGTTAAACTTGTAAATAAGCATGGAGAATTTGAATTAACCCTTGAAGATAACGGAATTGGAATACCAGAAGAAATTAATTTCAACACCGAATCAACCCTAGGGCTCAGACTGGTAAACACCCTGGTTAACCAACTAGACGGCACAATAGAACTCAACAGAACAAACGGAACACAATTTACCATCACATTCCAAGAGTTAACATACAACAAAAGAGTTTAAATCTTAAATATGCATTAAGCGCTTTATTGATCATATAAGATTAGTGCTTAATTTTAATGCTTTTAATAATAATTAGCTTATCATGTGTTCTGCTAATGGAATAGAGATATTAGCTTCAATTATTGCTGCGATGAAGATTAAAATTATTGCGATTATAAATAATATTAGTGAATCTCTAAATTTCAAATAATTCGCTCTTAATATACTATTAATCTGTCCTGTTAGGGGTTTGTCCCTTTTTATATGTAATCCTCCCCCTATTATATTCATTGCGGTGATTAAAAGTTTGAATCCTGCAGCTGTTGCTATTATAATACCTGATAGTTCGAATATTCCATGAGGAAGTATGTAAAAAATAGTATCTATAGGATCTTTAACAGAAATAAACCCAAAAACAAGTGCGACTCTTACGAGATTGAATATGCTAATAATTCCAAAGGAAATTCCACCAACATAACATATTAAAATAACATTTGTACTGTTGTTTAGGAATATGGAAAATGTTGTTAACGGTTCATTATGACCTGATGTATAGTAATAGTATAAGTTTATCATGGAATGGCTGAAATTACTGGATAATAGAGTACCAATACCCCCTATAAGTACTGATACGAAAAATATTGCTGATGAAGTGATTATAAACATTTTATTCCGATTAAAAAGTTTTACAAAATACTTTTTATATTCCCCTTGAAATTTATTATTTAATAAATTTTTTACAGTATCCTCCTCATTTTCAGCAATAACACCCCCTACTATTGCTGATATTAGCATTAAAATTAAAAAAAAGGAGTACTTAAAAAAATATCCTTTCCACATTGCAAATAATACAATGCTTAATATTAAACCATAGTATATACTATGCTTAATTTTATTTTCCTTTGAAACCCAGGCCACAATCAAGCCTCCTAAAAATATGAAAAATAATAATATTAATGTGAAATTGATGAAATAGATATGTTGC
>MVQZ01000273.1 GCA_002067565.1 Methanobacterium sp. PtaU1.Bin242
AAAACTCGAAGTCCAACTAAACACTCCTGTATTGGGGTTTAATATTGATCCAGATGGTAATCCGGTAGCGCTGTAAGTCAATACTTCACCAGCATCAGGATCACTACCCAGTAAAGTGAATGTTAACAACTGATTTTCATTAACAACTTTATCACCAACTGAATTTAAAGTAGGGGCCCGATTCACATTATTCACGTTAATAGTGATGGTTTTACTGTTGGATAAGTTCCCGTCAGTCACAGTAAAAGTCACCGGTTTTAAATTTTCTATATATGGTCATCTCAGTAAAACCAGATTCAGCTGCTATAACTCTGGTGGTAGTACCAACATATCCTTTTTCACAAAACAATTTTAAGGCAATTTCAAGAATTTTTTGTTCTGTATCATCAGCCATATAACCAATTATGACTTTTAGGCCTTAATGTAGTTATCATTTTTATTGATATGAACATCTAATCAATCTATTATCAAAATCACAAGCACTGTTAGCACGTTTCCCACTCCATATACTAATAAAAAAAGTATAAAATTGTTTCTTGTTTTATTACTAAAACAAAATATTATTGAAAATAATAAAAATAATACAAAAAATGAAAAAATTAATTTAAAAAAAAAGAAAGTTTAAGAAGTTACATCATCGGTGGCATTCCGCCCATTCCACCCATTCCTGGTGGCATGCCTTCCATTCCTTCCATATCCGGCTCCCGGGCACTGGTGGATGCGATCATGTCATCGATTCTGAGGATCATCTCTGCTGCTTCTGCTGCAGATTGGATGGCCTGTTTTTTAACCCGGTGGGGCTCGATTACCGTGGCGTGTTTCATGTTAGCCACTTTACCCTGGAAGATGTCCAGTCCCATGTAGGGGGATTTTTCCTGGGCTGCTCTAATATCCACCAGAACATCAATGCTGTCCATTCCAGCATTTTCTGCCAGGGTTTTTGGGACTATTTCCAGTGCTTGGGCAAAGGCTGAAACCGCCAGTTGCTCTCTTCCGCTGATAGTGTCCGCATAATCTTTAAGACCTTTAGCTATAGCCATCTCTGGTGCTCCTCCTCCAGCAACAACTTTGCGGTCTTCTAAAGTGGCAGCGACTACACCTATGGCATCTTCAACAGCTCTTTCCACTTCTTCAGCCACATGCTTGGTACTTCCTCTTAAAATAATGGAAACCGCTTTGGGATCAGGACTTTCTTCTACAAATATCAGGACTTCATCGAAAACCTTTTTCTCATAGACCATTCCTGCAGTTCCCAGGTCTTCAGCACTAAGATCTTCAATGTTGGTTGCCAGATTAGCTCCAGTTGCCCTTTCTAATCTTTCCATATCTGATTTTCTAACCCTTTTAACAGCGAAAACTCCCTCACGGGCCAGGTAATGCTGTGCCAGGTCATCAATTCCTTTCTGGCAGAAAATAATATTGGCTCCAGTTGCGAGGATTTTTTCCACCATATCCCGTACCATGGCTTCTTCCTGTTCAATGAATGCTTGCATCTGGTTAGGGTCGGTGAGTTTGATTTTTGCATCGGTTTCCAGGTCTTTAACTTCCACCGGATATTTCAACAGTGCGATTTTGGCATCCTGCACCTTTTTAGGCATGGACTGGTCGATTCTGCTTTTGTCAATTACCACTCCTTTGACTATCTGTGAATCTTCCACAGTGGCTCCCTGGATTCTGTGGATGTTTATATGGTCTTTGTCCACTTCTCCATCTTCTTCCACCTGTTTCACTGCGGTTACAATGAGTTCGGCAAGTGGTTTTCTGGCTTTTTCAGTGCCTTTACCAGTCATGGCAGTCATAGCAACCTCCAGTAAGGTTTCCCTATCATTTCGTTCAAGGGTAATATCGTTCAGGATTTCCAATGCTTTAGCAGCTGCTCTGCGGTATCCCATAGAAATAATGGTGGGATGCACGTCCTGTTCCAGCAGATCTTCTGCTTTTTTAAGTAATTCTCCGGCTATAATCACTGCGGTGGTGGTTCCGTCTCCCACTTCATCTTCCTGGGTCTTGGCCACTTCCACCAGCATTTTAGCGGCAGGATGTTCAATGTCCATCTCTCTCAGGATGGTGACACCATCATTAGTTACCACAATATCCCCTAAGGAGTCCACAAGCATTTTATCCATTCCTTTAGGACCTAAAGTGGTTCTAATGGTCTCTGCAAGTACTTTACCTGCCATTATGTTCATTCTTTGAGCATCTCTTCCTAAAAGTCTGTTAGTACCTTCAGGTAAAATTAATATCGGCTGGCCTTGTTGGCCTTGACCTCCAAACTGTGCCACATTATCATCTCCATATTATCTCTTTTTTGTAATTTATCAGTGGGTTAGAGGTTCTATAAATAGTTTACCCCTAATCGGATTCTATTAAGTTAACAATGATATTATTAAAAAAAAATTATTTATATGTAATAATGATCCATAACTCATTAGTACTTACATCAGAAAATTATATTTTAGTATTACTAGATTAATAAAAAGTGATTAAAAAAATATAGGGAAAATCATGGTAGCAACCGTAACTACTACCACCACTACAGTAACAACAACCCAATTATTATTAGGCCTAATTCTTTTTCTCTTAATTATAGGGCTAATCATAATATATTATAAAACTCTAAAAAATAACTAAAGCAGTTATTTTTCTTAATCCTCCATCTTGTAACTGAAATCCCACAATGATTTCCCACCAACCTTCTCAGATCCAGTTAAATGATCCATCTCATGAGAAACGCCGAACGCAGACGATCCCTCAAAGGATAAAGGCCCTTTAACCCGTTTTATGGTAATTTTTAATGTTTTTGGATTTAAAACCGCCTTTATAATGTCTTCTCCATCAACTTCGATTTTGAAGGGTCTTTCCACTATCTCCCGTTCTTTTTTCTGGCTGCATTTCTCCAGACGATAAACCTGACCTTCTTTGGTTAATATTTGAGGATTTAAAAAAAGGAAAATAACCTCCTGGGTATAACCAACCATCCTCTCGGGGTCATACCGTGTTAATTTATCTTTTACTGCCAATACTTTGGTAGATTCTGTCTGGAAACTCCAGTCCCCTCCGAACTTCAGAGAAAAAAGCAAAGGTAGGAAAATTTCTGATTTAATTCCCAATTTCTTTATTATTTTCTGTTCTTGAAGGCTGAAGGCTAACTGTTTTTTTAGTTTATCATATATATCAGAACAGTCCAATGAATCACCCAATTATTTTGAGTCCACAAATCACTTATAACTTTGAATCCAATAAATCACCCTGTTTGAAGGTATAAAACACTTTCAGGATCATTTTTTTCCATTAAAAGAAGTGATAGCATCATTCACCACACTTATTATGGAATCATCGAGATCTGGGTAAGCTCCCTCAATAACCTTGGGTATATTATCACAATATACCACTTCTAATCCTGCTTTAAGAGCGTCTTTGGTTGCTACATCCACTGCTGCTGCCTTTAACTCGGTTAACATAACATCCGCTTTGTCTATATATTTTTCAATATCCTTCTGTAATAGGGGTCGGTTGGAGAGGTGTGGTGTGGTTCCCACCACTTTGCAGTTGTAGTTATCCTCGAGATATTCTATTAAAACTTCTTTCACTGAATCTGGAGCGGTGGTGGCAAATAGAACTTTTTTATTCTCGATGTTTTCCAGGGGTTTTGGTCTAAATACTGTGGATATGATGGTTGCTTGGGGGTTGATCTTTTTTATAAATTTTTCTATGCTTTCAATCTTTACCGGGCTGGCCATGGGCATTTCACACATGGTTATTATCACCAGATCAGCCATTTCTATTCTGAAGGGTCCGAAAAATTTTTCAATATTTATCATGGGCTGATTAGCACCGACCAGCACTATGTGTTTGTCAGTTACAATGGGGGGTATGGCCGCTCCACTGCCTTCCATGATCACGAAGTCCGCCTCAACTTCATTGGCCATCATAGCTCCTTTTTTCATATTTGTTATGAAAACATTCCCCACCATACCGCCGCCACATCTTCTGCATCCTATGGTGAGTATTCGGCTCATCAGCGCATCTTCCCAGTGGTCTGATGCTGCATGAATTCCTTTATCTGATTGTTCCATTAAAAATTGGGGAGTGATTCGTATCTGGTCACCTCTGACGATCTCAGGTTCTTCAGGACCTCCCCTTCCCATAGCCACCACGCAGGGGTTGTATTGTTTTTTATGAATAATTCTGGCTGCGTATGCTGATACCGCGGTCTTACCTATTCTTTTTCCTGTGCCCAATATCTTCAGGGACGGTTTTTTGAGTAAATCATATTCAATGAGGGGATAAAATTTAAAATCCGGTCCTTCGTAGGGGATTCCCATGGAAATGACGACTGTTGCTATTTTAAACCGTTTAGAATAATCAACTACCGGTTCATCGCTTAAATCCATTACCACATCAGCATCATATTTCTTTATCATTTCTTCGATGAGATCATATGGTATTTTGTGGTGATCAGGCCCAAAATGTACTGATCTGCCCAGTTCTTCTTCAATAATTTCTGTAGAGGTTTCTCTTAACTTTTCTGTTCCTCCAATAAATACCACAGCCACTACTTCATTGTACTCCAGACTGTCTAAAGTATCCAGTGCAGACTTTGTAACAGGGATATAATGTTCCCCATCCACCAAACAAACCATTTTTCTTAAACCATCCATACTATGACATCTCCAAAAAAATTCAGTTATTTATATAATAAAATAAGTGCTTAATTTAAAATTTATCCTTAAATTGATATATTACATTATAAAGGATAGATAAATCTTAAATTGATAAGTTTAATTTGTTTAATAATAATTATTTATATTGCAGAATAATTACACTATTGGGCCATTATTATTCATTTTAGGCATTATATTCATTATTTTATTATAAATTATTTTAGTGTATTGTCTGCCTATTATTTATTATGAGTATGATATGTCTTAATAAACAATTTTTTAAAGGTTATTGATAGTATAATATTTATCTTGTTAATAAAACTATTAAAATTATTAAAACATTATCATTACAAAATGATCCCATTATAAATTATTAACTCTAATTAAGAAGGATCGGGTTTTACATATTCCATTTTTTTTGAAGTTTTTACATTTTGATTTTATTATATTTCAAAGATCCATCATCCTGATATCGTATAAGTTCCCTTTTGGATCGTTTAACCAGTTCAGAAAGGCCGTTAGAGATGTTAGAGGATGTTCCTCCATTGTTATTGGCAAGTATCTCTGAAATTGTGGTGGATAATACAAAAATAGCATATTTATGTTCGGCCTTAGTTCGATGGATATGGTGGGGACTTATGTTTAGACAGAGATAATCCTTACACTCCTCCTTTAGCTCATATTCTTCATCCATATTTTTTAAAACATATACCAAAAACTGATGTAATTGTATGAGTTCGTCCTTATACATATTATCTGACACCTTTTACAAGTTTAAGCAAGTTAAAGAAAGCATGTTAGTATTTCATTCGAGTGGGGGTGGATGTCAACAGATAAAAAAATATAAATGCGGAAATTGTTATGACCAAGTATTTATTATTAACCAAATGCACATGCCCAACTATACTATTGATAAATTGTTGTAAATAAAGGTTTTGACCATCACCATTAATAGGAATAACCGATAAAAACTAACAATAACTAGGATATTTAACCTCAAACCAGGAAACACTTTGTGATAGGATGAAAATCATTGAATTAAAAGAACTTAAAATAGAAGATAGAATAAGACTTCTGGAAAGGTCTCAGATAAATGCAGAAGGAGTTATAAACACTGTTAGTAATATAATAAGTGATATTAGTCACAATGGAGATCGATCCCTACGATATTACAGCGAAAAATTTGATGGTGTAAAACTGGAAGATTTCCGGGTGCCAGAAGAGTATGTAAAAAGTAGTGCAGAACACATAGATGCTAAATTGATGGATAATCTTTTAAAGGCCGCAGAAAACATAAGAATATTCCACAGTGGGCAAATTCCACCAGAATGGGTTTGTAATGTGAATGAGGGTATATCCGCTGGCCAGATTATTCGTCCTATGGATACTGTGGGTTGTTATATACCTGGAGGAAGGGCAGTTTATCTCTCCACCATCCTTATGACAGTCATACCAGCTAAAATAGCAGGAGTTCCCCGGGTTATCTGCTGCACCCCCCCAGATAGTAAGGGTCAGGTTAAAGATGAAATACTGGCTGCAGCAAGCATTGCTGGTGCCGATGAAATATACTGTGTTGGGGGTGCACAGGCCATTGCAGCCATGGCCTATGGAACTGAAACCATACCTCCGGTCGATAAAATAGTGGGCCCGGGGAACATATTCGTTACCACGGCCAAGAAGCTGGTATATGGAGAAGTGGATATTGATTTTCCAGCAGGACCATCTGAAGTTCTTATTATTGCAGATAAACAGGCCAATCCTGAACTGGTAGCTCTGGATATGATGGCCCAGGCAGAACATGACCCTGATGCTGCATCTGTACTGGTTACCACTTCAAATGAACTGGCTAAAGCAGTGCTAAAGTTTATAGATGTTGAAATCAAATTCGCCCCCCGAAAGGAGATAATTAATGAATCATTAAAGAAATACGGAAGGATTATCCTGGCGGACAATCTGATGGAGGCTGCTGAATTCTCTAATCAGTACGCTCCTGAACATCTGATGATCATGACCGAAACACCTGAAAAGGTTCTGGAAAATATAAAAAATGCCGGTTCAATATTTTTAGGAGAATTAACCCCTGTGGCTGCAGGAGATTATGGATCAGGCACCAACCATGTTTTACCAACATCAGGATGCGCCCGTTTCTATGCCGGTCTTTCCACCGAATCCTTCCTCAAAAAACCCACCGTTCAACGCTTATCCCCCAAAGGGTTAAAAAATCTGGAAGAAGTGGTAATTACCCTAGCCCAGTATGAAGGGCTTTACACCCACGCTGAATCCTTTAAAAGACGCCTGAAGAATATTAAATAAAATATGGAAAATATTAGAATTAATTAAAAATGGAACTTAATATCAGGAAAATATTCGTTATAATAATAAAATATAGAATTAATTTAAATAGGGATTTCAAGAAGAATAATATATTAATAGAATAAATATCTATTACACCAAAAATTCAATTTTCTATTTTATTTCTATAATTTAAAATTAAAGAATTTTAAAGATGTTTAGAGGTGAATCACATTGACAACTCCTATTGGAAAATGTAGAAGAACTCAATATTCAAAAGAAGTAACTCCTGAGTTAAACGGAAAAGAAGTAACCCTCACCGGATGGATTCATGAAATAAGAGATCTGGGAGGAATTATATTTGTGCTTTTACGGGATAGAGATGGTATCATACAGATAACCGCTCCCAGCAAAAAGATTTCCCCAGAATTATTTGAGGAAATCCGCCATCTTAAAAAAGAGTCTGTACTGGCTGTTAATGGTATGGTGCAGGATTCTCCCAAGGCACCGGGAGGTGTGGAGATCATACCCCAAAAAGTCAATTTACTGAACGAATCCAAACTACCACTACCCTTGGATACCACAGAAAAGGTAAGGGCTGAAATTGACACCCGTCTGGATTCACGATTCTTAGACCTTAGAAAGCATAATGTAAGTTCTATTTTCAAAATTAAAAGTAGAATGCTCCATTCAGTAAGGGTTTTTCTGGAGGAAAATGATTTTATCGAGATCAACACCCCCAAATTAGTGGCCTCAGCAACTGAAGGAGGAACCGAACTATTCCCCATCACCTACTTTGAAAGAGAGGCTTTCCTGGGGCAGAGCCCTCAGTTATATAAGCAGATGATGATGGCCTCTGGTTTTGATCAGGTATATGAGATAGCACCTATTTTCCGTGCTGAAGAACATGACACACTCCGCCATTTAAATGAAGCTATATCCATAGATCTGGAAGCTGCTTTCTGTGATGAAGAAGATGTAATGAAAATCTTAGAGAATTTGGTGGCCAACGCCATTAAAGACGTTAAAGAACACTGCCCGGACGAACTGGAAACCCTAAATGCAGATCTGGAGATACCTGAAACTCCATTCCAGAGAATAGACTACGACGATGTGATTGATATGGTTAATTCTAAGGGTGTTGCCCTTCGGCACGGCGAAGATCTGTCACGGGCTGCTGAAAAGGCTCTTGGTGAAATTATGGACGGATATTACTTCATAACCGGTTGGCCTACTGATATAAAACCATTCTATGTCATGCCCAACCAGGAAGATCCCAAAAAAAGCTGTGCCTTCGATCTGATGTACCGGGATCTGGAAATATCCTCCGGTGCCATGAGGGTACACCTGCATGATCTGCTGGTTGAAAGGATAAAAAAACAGGGATTAAATCCAGATTCATTCAACCGATATCTGGCAGCCTTTGAATATGGTATGCCCCCACATTCTGGTTGGGGATTAGGGGCTGAAAGATTTACCATGTGCATGACCGGAGCCCAGAATATCAGGGAAACTGTGCTATTTCCTCGTGATCGGAGGAGGCTTACTCCTTAAAAACAGTGAATGGTTTAAAAAAAATAATATTATCTTTTTTTCTGGATTAACCTCCAGATTCCTTGATTAACATCTAATTATTTTTTTATCTATTAATTTTTACTTTTAATATATTCCTCAACAGCCCGGGATCCAAAGTAGAATATGACTATAGCCCCTACTATCCATGTAAAGTTAGTTATAATTGTTTTTATGGGTTCTGCTGATGCTAAGCTGATATTACCAAAGGTTATCAAAGGTACGAATGCAAAATAGATTATAATAAAGGATCCGGTGAGGGCTTTTCGCACCTCTCCAGTATCAAAGGGCGAAGTACCGGACATGTAATTGGCAATGAGCAGTATTCCAAAGAAGGTGACGATTCCTATTGTAATGAATAACCACTCTACAGGTATGTGTAGTAATGTTATCAGTAAGGGTATGATCACCAGATCGAGAATTGCCAGAGCAGAAATCATCTTTAGGGCATTTAACCATTTTTTCCCACGGAAATTTTTAACCTGTCTGTTAAGGTTATCTCTTTCCCTTGTAACTTTTATTCTCTCCTTATCCAGCCATTCAGCCCTTTTTTCCAGTTCCTGATTTAGATTTTGTAATTTTTCAATTTTCCCCTGATCCAGCTTCCGGAGTTGCTCCTCTAATCCATCTTTCTCCTTATAAAGACGTTCTATATCATCTTTTAAAATTTCTTTTCCCTTTTCTGGCATGTTTAGCCCCCGTAGCCCTATATAATATGAGATTCTTTTGGAGTAAATTAGACATATTATTATTGGGTTTAATACATATTAAGGTTATCAATCCTCCTAAAAACTTAAAAAGGTGAAATTGGATTTACCACCTTAAAAGAGATATTTTGGATAAACCTAAATTTAATATTAATGTTGGATCCTGTCAATCTAACGTTATTCCTGATATTAACAAATAAATTAGACATAAAGTAAATAAAAAACTGGGAAAAAATGGTATTTATATGATCAAAATTGTCTATGATATTAATGTTTACAGAGAAGCCCTAAATGAGATTATTAAGGCTGATGACGTGGTTTTGGAGTTAGGATGTCATGTAGGTAATTCAACCAGAATAATATCACAATTAACCCCAAAAGGAAAGGTAATAGCCTTAGATAAAAGCCCTGAATCCCCAGAAAGATTAAAATCCTTAATGGATGATCATGAAAACATTGAATTTTTAAATAAAGATGTAAGACTTCATACGACTTTAGAAGATGTTTTAAAAAAAATAAAAAGTTGTGATGTGCTATCCATTGACTTGGGAGGAGGTTATCATCCAGATACTACCTTTAAAGTGTTTTTCATATGGTCATCCACTTTAAAACCCCGAGATACCTTAATAAGAAACAGAGGATTGTTAGATTTTGTGCAGTCATCTTCCTTTGATGAAGTTATAAAGTCAGGGGAAGGATGGTTAGAATCATCAGGGAATGATGGAATTCCACCAAGATTGAAAGAACTGAAGCTGTGGTCCACAAGATTATAAAATGTCACTCTATTTTTTGATAGAAATTTTAATATTTATACTATTAAATTATTAATATAATAATAAATTCACTTAATTGATTTAAATTTGATATATTTTTATATCTCATTTGTCTTTTACCAATAGAAAATAATTAATATAATAAAAAAAAACATATATAAGTCACATTAAAGCAAAAAAATTCTCAGGTGCACGATATGAAAAAAATAGTCTTAATGCTGATGGCAATTTTCATTTTAATAAACCTTTCTTATGGAGTTGTATCAGCTGCAGATAGTCAAAATAATTCTTCAGATGTTCTTACAGTACAAAACAGTCTCAATGAATCTAATTCATCAGATACAAATGACACTTACACAACCACTGTTAATGCGCCTTTTTCCAGAGTAAATGGCTACTATGTGCTTGGAAGCACCCCTATTGACAGTCTTGACCCTAACACACTTCTTAACGAGGGAGTTACTGACCTCTTTGTTCAAACCAGCAAAAGTAATCCAGAAACATTAATTCCTTACTTACAGAAATTTTCAGGCACAGGAATACGAGTTCATGCTTGGGTAAGCAGTTTCAAAGATTTCAGTGGAAACTGGTTTTATCCAGATGAACATCCAGAACTGGTAAATCAAATCGTGGACTCAATAACTTCCATCGCCACTAATTACAATGTAGATGGAATAAATTTAGATTACGTACGTTATCCGGGTTACGCCTTTGCCCATCCCACAGCCACCCAGGAGGTAACCTCCTTCATACAGAGAATATATAACAACATAAACAGTATAAACAGCCAGAATATTGCTGGAAAGCCCAAGATTCTACTTTCTGCTGCAGTAATGGCAGACTGCGAAGAGAACGAATACTATTACGGACAAAATTACAGCCAGATGTCTAATTATGTGGATTTCCTAGTTCCCATGATCTACAAAGGAAACTATGATCAGACCACCAAATGGATAGGCATCACCACCAAATACATATTACAACGTGCCAATGGCAAACCTGTGGTTGTTGCCCTACAAACCTATCGTAAAGACAATGATCCCACCCGTTTACCAGCAAGTGAATTAATAAGCGATATAAACATGGCAATGGATAATGGATCCTACGGATATGCCCTGTATAGATATGGCTTAGTTAGTCCTGATTTCCATGGAATACCAGTTACTGGTAGTTTCACCATTGCAGAGATCTCAGCAGCAGCAAGTGATGTCCAATCATTTATCGAAGCTAATCAAAAGCTTCCCAGTTTCGTGACTATTGCGGGCAAACAGATTAACATGGCCCAGTTCCTTTCCCTGCTAATAAACGCTACTATCAAGGCAAATACAGGAGATGTAAACCCTGTTGAACTTCAAAATATTAAAGCACCGTCGCATCCATCTGAAGATGCGAAAAATGGCAGTATTAGTAAGTCTGAATATTTAAATCTGGCTAATACAATAAAATCACTCTTAGACACCAACACTACCGCACCAAACAATATAAACAGCAGTTTAGGAAAAATAAGCTATGAATCATTGATATATACTTACAGCAAAATTCTGGCTTATTATGGATCCAAAAATACATTACCCAACTCTGTTTCATTCACCCTATGGCTACAGTATAACATACCTCCCACAGTAACAAGCACCAATCCTGCTAATAATGACACAGAAGCTCCAATTTCTACCACTATAACCATCGGGTTCAGTAAAAATATTTTTGCCGGGGCTAATTTCGCTGGAATTTATGTCAAAAATCTCACCACTGGCAAAACGGTCACCATAGCCTCTAAAACCATCATCGATAACATTTTAACTATCAAACAAACAGTTAATCGTTTAAATAACTGTAGTTATCAGGTATACTTACCAGTCGGAGCAGTGAAAGATGCAGCAGGAAATAATCTAGCCGCAGCATACACTTATCAATTCAAAACAATCGCTGCCACATCAGATACCACCCCACCCACTGTTACCTCCAGCAACCCAGCAAGCGGAGCTACCGGAGTTTCAACTACCTCCAGAAGTGTAACCATCACCTTCAGCGAAAACATCCA
>MVQZ01000274.1 GCA_002067565.1 Methanobacterium sp. PtaU1.Bin242
GCGGCTGTAGTCTAGTCTGGTTAGGACTTGGGCCTTCCAAGCCTACGACCCGGGTTCAAATCCCGGCAGCCGCATTTAATCTAATCCATTCCATATAATCTATAATTATAATTATAAAAAACCACTATTTTTGATTCTTAAAGAGATGAATTTTTGATGTCTTAGATGAATTATAATTTCTTAACGAGAAATGAATTAATAGAGATAAATTATATTTCAATATTTCAACGAATCTGAAATCTTTAATTAATTTTTATTTAATCTTTAACTTAATTTTGATTAATTTCAGAGATTTATCTCAAGAACTAGGGATGTAATAGTTTTCAAATTGCCACCAGTATCTCTGCCGCCACCAATCGACAAATATCAGTCTTGGTTATAACACCTACTGGTTTTTTATCCTCCATTACCATAAGCCCAGAAATATCCGCCCTAACCATTAGATTAGCAGCATCTTCAATATTATCATCGGCAGATACGGTCATGATATCTTCAGACATTATATCTGCTATTTTTAAGGAATTTTTTTCTTCTTTACTAGGTTTTATACTGCCTAAAATTCCTATAAGATCCGAATATGACACCACTCCCACTGGTTCTTCATCATCCATCACAAACAGTCTGCGAATACCTTCCTTGTACATTTTTTGAAATGCTTCTAAAGGGGCTGTATCTGAATCAATGGTTATAACCCCCTGATTCATGGCTTCTTTAACTTTCATCCCTACCACTTCCAGTTATCATCAATATAATGTTTATCTGCACTCAATATAATACATTTATGTCATTATCTGTATTTATTTTGTAATATATTTACTTGTATGAACTTACAGAAATAGTAATATATCATAATCACTAATATTAATTTGAGACATCAGAGAATTCTAATTCTTAATTAACTTAACATAAATGTTGTTTTCCACTAACAATAATGTCAGACTAGGCCAAAGTATAAATAGTAAAAATTTACTAAAATAGTATTAAGTATTAAATTTATATAGCCACATATGAATTTAATATGAACAATGTTGTTACCTGCCAACAATATTGTCTTCTAATAACAAACTTTAAATACCATATGAATTTGTAATAACATAATATAAAATTGGAGGTCAAAATTATGATGAGAATTAGTATGTCATTACCTAAAAAACTCTTAAATGAATTTGATGAAGTACTCAAGGATCGTGGATATCAGTCAAGATCAAAAGGAATAAGAGATGCCTTAAAAGACTATATTGTTCGATATCAATGGATGAATGAGATGGAAGGCGACCGTATAGGAATAATAGCCGTGATATACGATCACCATTACACCGGGGTTATGGAAGACCTAACCGACATCCAACATGACTTCAGAGAATATATAAGTGCAGTAATGCACGTACACATGACAGAAAAATATTGTCTGGAAGTTATAGTGGTCAAAGGAGATGTCGAATACATCCGAAAGCTAACCGAGAAAATAATGAGACTCAAAGGTGTAGAACACGTTAAACTCACCAGCACCGCCAGCGGAGAAAAGATGGAATAAAAAAAGTCTCAAACAACAATAATAAAATAATTTAATACTAACTTCAGATCAGATAAAGGATAGGGCTTAAATAAGTTGTATGATAAATCTAACTAAGAATATAGATTTGGAATATAAAAATAAAGGTGTAAAAAACGTCCTATCATCATGATCTTATTTCTGACCACCAAAGATTGGCTGGTTTTTACGAGGCTATCAAAAAAGTTGAAGGAATTGTATATGACATAGGAACTGGCTCAGGTATACTTAGCGCATGGGCAGTTCCTTATGCTAATTTTATATACGCAGTGGAAGCAGATTCTGCTGTGGCCAATAAAACAAGACCATTTCTAAATGGATTTAAAAATATTTTTTTTATAGAAGGTGATGCCCGTAAAGTTCACTTTCCCCAAAAGGCAGATTTCATAATCTGTGAGATGCTGGACACCGCTCTTATTGATGAGGAACAGGTTCCAGTTCTCAATTCCGTTCTTAAATATCTCAAAAAAAATGGGGATGTAATTCCCCGGGGAATAATAAACGCTGCAGAACCAGTTCATATGGAAGCAGAGCACATATGCTACCAGGAAAATGAAAGTTCCCTTCATTATATAATGGGACCACTTAAAGTTTACAGTCAATATGATTTTAGAACCCCCATAAATCCCCTGGCGGACTTTCAACTGCATCTGAAAATAGATACTAATGGGATCTTCAATGGATTGAAGATCACCAGTTTCACTTTAATTACTCCCAAGATAATTTGTGGACCTACTCCTATGCTGAACCCACCATTAATGATTCCCACAGAAAAATTAAGAGTTAAAAAGGGAGATGTTGTAAAAATTAAATTAAGCTACCAGATGGGAGGTGGATTAAATAGTGTTAGAATTGAAACTGAAGGAATTTCTTAAAAACACCGATAAACTGGTGATTTTAGGAATAGGAAATGAGATGAGAGGGGACGATTTTCTTGGATCCCTCCTCGCCCGTAAATTAGCCCCAATATTCAAAGAAAGGGAGGATGTAATGGTTTTTGATGGTGGGGTGGTCCCTGAAAACTTCACCGGCACCATAAAAAGAGAATCTCCCAGTCATATTATTCTGATAGATGCTGCGGATATGGGGAAATCCCCCGGACATATCCGAATAATTAAAAAAGATGAAATTAGCAAGTACCACTTATCCACCCATGCCATGCCCCTCTCTTTTTTAATAAAATATCTGGAACAAACCACCCGGGCTCGAATTATTCTTATTGGAATTCAGCCTGAAGAAATGGACCGGGTAAATAAAGTTTCTCTAAAAATAAATGAAAGTATTGAATATTTGGTGGACGTATTCTGTAAAATATTAAATGATTGATCCAGTTTATATACTAAAATACCCTGTTTAAAGACTCTTTATAGAATATATAACTGATTTAAATGAATCTAATCCACGCATAGGTGATTAATCCACCACTAACGGTCCTAAAAGTCCATGGTTGTAGTCGTATTGTAGCTCTGGAGCGTTCATTATCTCAAAGTTTCTGTAGGGACTGTAAAGGTAAGGGAATATCATGCCAGTGAAGGCGTAATAATAGGCACCCAGTCTTCCATAGTAATGATCACAGATCTGGAAGTAGAGGGGGAATCCACATCCCTGATTAATTATAGGATTATCAGTTCTTACTGTTCCGTGCCAGAACATTAATCTAGGACCAACTTGACCATTCTGTGCAGCTTTTTTATCTAAATATGCCAGCGCATCTGATAAATTGTCAAATACTATCCCATCTGAAACATAATCATATCTACCATCAGATATGCCAAATAAAAATCCCTGGACAACATCCCCCCAATTTATAGTTGTACTGTAACCTCTTTGAGTATCGATAAATCCCAATTCTTCAATAAAAACATCACCCTCATAATAGCAAGGATAACCAGTTTTATGGCCTGCTAAATGACAAACCAAAGCAGTATTAGAACCTCTTTCATGAGCATACTGTGCTACCAGTTTAGAATGAGGATTTCCCTGAGCCATGTCTGGATTTAATATTTTAACAAAGGATAATCTTCCCATTGGTGCATAAGGACTACTTAAACTGCTTACATAAGCATAACCTGCTATAATTATCACAAGCAGTATTATTATGACCTTCCATTTCATTATATGCCTCTTACATGAATTTGATAATTTTTTTAAATCTTTAAATAATTTTTATTTTTCAATAATGTTTTTAAGTAATTTATAAATTTCATATTTTTCAATCATTATTTTCATTTTAATTATTTTATTATATCATTAAATATCAATTTATGCCCAATATGATTATGGTTTTTATTATATAATATTCTTCTTTGTAATTTAAAATCATAAGGCTAAACTAAAACGTTTATAACCTAAACACATCAAAAAAATCATTTAAAGTTTTCATCAATAAGTATTGAATGTTATTTTAAATATATTCATTTCTTTAATTCAGGTTAAATATAACTCTTTTAAGCTAATATCACATTAAATAAAATTTTCCTACATTTCAATCTTTTAATAACCAGGTTTAATCCTGTTTGATAATAATATAAATATATAAGGTTGATGTAAGCTAATTTTAATTTAGCCCCGATCACATTAACCTTACTACATACTCAATTCCTAATATCAATATGGCTTGGAATTCATTTAATATAAACATATGGATTTTTTTAGAAATTTATTTAGATAATAATAATTAATAAAAATCATTTTAAAATATCAAAACATAAATGAAGTAATACCTAAATCAGTGAAATTAACCAAAATAGGCCAATTATATGTAATATACATTCAAATCGAACATCTTTAAAGAGAAACATAACATGAAAATACTATTTATTGGAGCAAGACTCTTTGATGAAGTGGCGATATATGCCCAATCTGAGGGAATAGAAACTATTTTATCAGAATCCGATCCTAACTCACCAAACCTAAAATTAGCTGATGAATACCATATTGTTCCAAGAGGAATGGATCATCCGATGGACATAGCACTGTCTGAAGATGTAGATGCAGTTGTTCCGCTTATAGGAATTGATAAACCACTTAGAGAAGTAGCGGCGATGAAGGAAAAACTAGAAAAGGAATACCAACTGCCGGTTGTTGCTTCCGGAATGAAAGCTACTGAAATCTCCACAGACAAAATTAAAACAAAGGAATTTTTAATTAAAAATAAGATGGATACACCAGGATTTAAAGAAATATCAAAAAACCAGTACAATATCTTTAGGTCCATGATAAAATTTCCAACAGTATTAAAACAAACTGAAGGTCAGGGTGGAGTTGGTGTTAAAGTCGCTTTATCAGAGGATGATGTTAATTCTTATTTTGAAACTTTTTCCCATGCCATGGCGGAAGATTTCATTGGTGGTGCAGAAATTTCAGTAGAAGTTTTAAGATGGAATAAAAAATCCGTGCCATTAGTAGGAGTTTACAAAG
>MVQZ01000275.1 GCA_002067565.1 Methanobacterium sp. PtaU1.Bin242
AGTGATGCTTCTTCGAATTCTAGACAGTGCTATGGACAGTGAAATTATTAAAATCGGAGATCCCATCTGTAAGATGCTTAATTTTAAAGGACCCTGAATTGCATGAGTAAAAAGTGGAATCAAGAACGTAAACAGGAGCCATATTACAAAATGGCTAAAAAGGAGAGCTATCACTCACGGGCCTCCTATAAATTACTGCAGCTGAATAAAAAGTATAAAGTTATTAAGAAAGGGAGTTATGTGGTTGACTTGGGTGCTGCACCGGGAGGATGGTCCCAGGTAGCCCTGGAGAAGGCTGGAGAAGAGGGTCTAGTAGTGGGAGTGGACCTGCAGAGAATTAAACCCATTAATGAAGGTAATTTTGTGGGAATTCGGGGGGATTTCACCAAAGAAGAAACCATAGAAAAAATAAGACAGATCATGGGTAGAAATGCAGATGTTATCCTTTCTGATGCATCACCTCAACTCAGCGGAATAAAAGATGTGGACCAGATAAGATCCCTGGAACTGGCAGAAGGTGTGCTTAAAATCGCCCGATCTCTTTTAAAAACCAATGGAAGGTTGATTATAAAGGTATTTCAGGGTGAAGAATTTGAGAATCTCCTGAAAGAGATTAAAAAAGAGTTTAAAACAGTTAAAACAACCAAACCACCATCTTCAAGGAAAAAAAGTGTGGAAATGTATGTTATCGCCAAAAAAAGAACCCTTTAATCTGAACAGTATATTTCTATCATTTGATTTTAACCATTTTGGTAATTCTTCAGGCCAATTTTATTCTTAGAGCTGTTTATTATTATTCTAAGAATATTTAGCTATTAAATTATTCAAAGCCTCATTTGCTTTTACCAGCTGCTTTTGAGCAGCTTCTATACGGCTTTGCACTTCTTCGGGTGATTTTTTAGAAGCAATAGCACTTTCTGCATCTTTTATATCAGACTGGGCTTTTATTAATTCCAGTTCAGCTTTATCATAATCAGCAGTTGCGTTATGGTCATTTAACTTATCTATAACCATCTTTTCATTAGCATATTTTCCCTGCAGTACATTATAATCAGCTTTTAAAGCAGCTATTTTATCATAAGAAGAACCACTACCCACATCGGAAGATATTGTGGATGATAAAGCCTGAAAGCCAAGATAAGCTAATACTCCAACCGTTATCAATACCATGATCACTCCCAGAAGGGATATGGTCATGGAAGTTGCTTTAAACAAATTTAAACGTGATCTTTTCAATTTTTCATCCTCATAACGTATTATATGGCAATAATTTAATATTAATAAGTATATAGATGTTTTATCCTGATTGTTTAAGATTTAATTCTTAATTTATATAATATCTGGTATATAATAAGTACATAGAAATTTTTTATTTAATCAAAATAAACCATAAAAATTATATCAAATTCAATTCTATAATTAATTTAAGAAACTTTGTAACTTTTTGTAATTAATAAACTTATATTTATATTACTTGATTACAAATTAGTATTATTAAAGATATTTCATCAGATGACTATGATTTAATTCATCCGACAAGGATTAATTGAAACCCCAGTTAATTATTTAAAAGGAGAATCCCACCTATATGCCAACTTCAGCTGAGACTGCAACCGATAAAACCAAAACATCTGTGGCTAAATTTGAAGATTTCTTTAGCAGTGATAAATATAAAACCAGAGTCTCAGAAGCTTTGGAAATGTATCCTGAACATAAAACCTTGGTAGTGGACTATTCCGATCTGGAGATGTTTTATGCAGATCTGGCAGATCTATTAATAGAAAAACCAGAAGAGGTTATAAAAGCTGCTCAGAAAGCCATAAGCAATATTGCCATATTTAAAGAGAATGCAGAATTAAATATCCGTTTTGAGAACATTAGGAATATCATACCTTTACGTGATCTAAAGAGCAAATTCATTGGCAATTTTGTAGCTTTAGATGGAATCGTGCGTAAAACAGATGAAATCCGCCCCAGAATAGTAAAAGCTACCTTTGAGTGTCGTAGTTGTATGCGTCTCCATGAAGTAGAACAGAATAGTTACATAATCCATGAACCAGCTCTCTGTCAGGAATGCGGAGGCAGATCATTCCGGCTCCTACAGGAAGAATCAGAATTTATGGATACCCAAACAACAAAACTCCAAGAGCCTTTAGAAACACTTTCTGGAGGAGAACAACCTAGACAGATTCTCGTGGTTTTGGAAGATGATTTAGTAGATAGTTTAACTCCGGGTGATATTGTTCGTATCACAGGCACAATGAAAACTGTTCGTGACGAGCGAACCAAGCGTTTTAGAAACTTTATTTATGGAAACTACATCGAACCGCTGGAACAAGAATTTGAAGAACTGCAAATAACGCCTGAAGACGAAGAAGAAATCCTAAAACTTTCAAAACACCCGGAACTTTACAATAAAATTCTAAAATCCACTGCACCTTCTATTAAAGGTTATAGAGAAGTTAAAGAAGCCATAGCCCTCCAATTATTTGGAGGATCAGCCAAAGAGTTGGAGGACAATACTCGTATTCGTGGTGACATACACATCCTTATAATGGGAGATCCTGGAATTGGTAAGTCTCAAATGCTCAAATACGTCTCTAAATTAGCACCCCGAGGAATCTATACCAGTGGTAAAGGGACCAGTGGTGTTGGACTAACTGCAGCTGCTGTGAGAGATGAATTAGGAGGATGGAGTTTAGAAGCTGGTGCACTCGTACTAGGTGATAAAGGTAACGTTTGTGTAGATGAATTAGACAAAATGCGGCCAGAGGACCGATCTGCCATACACGAGGCTCTAGAACAGCAAACAATCAGCATTGCTAAAGCAGGTATAATGGCAACATTAAACTCCAGATGTTCTGTTTTAGCTGCAGCTAACCCCAAATTTGGGCGTTTTGACCAATATAAATCAATAGCTGAACAGATTGATCTTCCCTCAACGATTTTATCACGTTTTGATCTAATATTCATTATTGAAGATAAACCAAATATAGAAAAAGACAAAGAACTAGCCAGCCACATCTTAAGAATACATAAAGATACTTCCCTAAACTTTGAAATTGACCCTGAGCTTTTAAGGAAATATATAGCTTACGCAAGGAAGGAAATCCATCCTAAACTAACCAATGAAGCTATTAATGTACTTCAAGAATTCTATGTGGGTATGCGTGGTAGTGCTTCTGATGAAGATTCACCAGTGCCAATAACAGCCCGACAGTTGGAAGCCCTTGTGCGTCTTTCTGAAGCTAGTGCTAGAACCAGATTAGGAGACCACGTAACATCTTTCGATGCTAAACGTGCTATTAGCTTACAGCAAAAATGTTTAAAACAAGTTGGATATGATCCTGAAACAGGTAAAGTTGATATCGACAAGGTAGAGGGCCGAACCCCTAAATCTGATCGGGATAAAATAAGGTTGGTGCAAGAAATCATAAAAGAACTTCAAGAAGAATATGGAGGGAAAGCGCCGTCCAATATACTAATAACAGAACTTGCTGATAGGTATAATATGACCGAAGATAAAGCTGATGACCTTATACGTGTGCTTAAACGAAAGGGGATTATCTACGAAC
>MVQZ01000276.1:0-10000 GCA_002067565.1 Methanobacterium sp. PtaU1.Bin242
ATTAGCCAGATCCATTACGTATCGTTCTAAAGAAGCTTTAATTGAAGGATAAATATCCCAGTTTACAGCTATAACCATTTTACCCTTGGGATAGTATATGGTAGAATAATTCTGGAGATACTTTAAGTCGGCAGGAAATGATGGTCTGGGAATCTCCTGTATCTGTATAGGTGCTCGTGGATAAGCTGTTATAAAATCTTTAAATGTTTCAGGCTTACGACCCTCTTTGTCAGTGTATTCCAGCTTACGGACTTTACTATAATCAATTTTAAGTTCATTTAGTTTTTTTATTTTCTCAATATTTATTTGGGAGAATTTATTCTCATCTTTCATATTATCAACCCCTATTATTTATCCTAAACTTTTCTCTCTTGCTGTTGCATCGCACTCCAGCTGTGGTATCTGAGTGTAATTACCAGCTTCCAGATCATCTACTACCTTTTTTAGAATTTCACTTCGGGGTAGTTTATTTTGACTGGTGTTCATTTCCTTGCAGAAAAAGTAAGTGAATGCCCCATGCCAGCCTCCATCTATATTGGCATCAGCACTGGTTTGATCTGGTCTGCAGGCCGCCCATAATATGTGTTGGGTAACCTTTTTATCCAGAAACATCCGGTAAATCCCCTTAGAGACCTTTCCTTCCACTTCCTTAAAAGCCTCCATTGAGGGTGGAGGCATGTATCTTGGTTTACGGTCTAAGAGTAGGTCAATTGCTTTAAGACCAGATCCACTGTGACAGGTGTCCAGAAAGACTTCTAATGACACATTTTCCGGTAGCTGGATGAACAGATCATGGAGTTCGTCGTCAACTATTATATGATCCGGGTCCCACACCTTTCCCTTGGCAGCCAGATCATGAGGACAGAAAGCTTCATCCGCCTTATCCGGCTCATCTCCACTTGTATCTGGGACCTGTGTGCCGTGACTGGACAAACTAAAGACCAAACTGTCGTATTTACCTGTTTTAGCTCCTTTTACCATCTCTTTCAGATTTTTTATTATATTGTCCTTGGTTGCCCTGGTATCTGTTAGTTTTATTATATCAGATGTTTCATATCCAAAATATTTTATCAATAACGCTTCCATATCATTGGCATCATTTACACAACCCTGTAATGCACTGCTAGGGTAGTTTTTGAAGTTATTAATTCCCACACACAGTGCTTTTTTACCTCCCATTTCATCACTTCCTTTTTTTGTTATTCGAATTAAAAAAAAATAAATTGAAGTCTTCAAATTTACCTATTAGACTAACTAAAGGACATAAATAACGGACTATTTAATTATCTCCTCCAGATTTAGTCTTTCCTCAACATATCTATATCCCGGTGCCCAAAGACCTACAAAGATTTCAGGTTCAATTTCCAAGGGTGAATTGGGTTTGTGGATGGGAATAAGATCTTTTAAAGGAATTGTTATGTGGGTTGATGACGGTTTTTTGGTGGTAATTAAAATTTCTTTTTTGTGAAAACTTGCACATAGGGTTAATACGGTTCCCTGAGGACATTGTGTTAACTGAATATCAATAACTGGTTTTTTTAACTTAAATAACAATTTAACTTTTAATTCGTTGATTAAAGGCTCTGATTTCCATAGTTCAAGAGTAGGGTCTCCTATTACATGATAAATTTCAAAATGATCCTTGATATATTCTGCACTCCCACTCTGCCCCACTGGAAGATAAGATTTGGCATAGTTCAATAAGTCACCGAGGCGGTTGAACTTCACTGGATAGCTTGCTGTAGTGCCGGGATAGGTAGGGAGAACGCCTCCAAATGTACCATCAAAAAGTGCTTTAATCAAGTCGTTATTCAGCCAGGAATGAGACACCCTTGAGGCAGCGATTAAAGAAGGGGCAGTTCCTTTTATTCTCAGATTTTTCTCGGCGAATGACTCGCTAGGTGCTGGCAGATCGTAACTGCCAGTAAGGCAGTTGATACTGAAAAACATTGAAGGCATGTCACCGGTAATTTTATCAAGTTCATTTACTGTGAACTCTGGATGAACCCATCCCTCAGGAGCACCATGGTCTCTATGTCCAACGTATAATTTTCCTTGAGTGGTTGCATTTACTAATCTATTAGTTGCAGTGGTTCCATCCACGATTGCCGCTATAACATCCGCTGGAATGGGGACACCATCATAATAGAACTTGGGATTTTGGGACTGAGAAACATATATTCTTTCTACATTAAATCCTAAAGAAAGCATGGTGGGTCTAATATCGTTTTCCATGGTTTTCAAGAAACCTCTTTCATCTGTCTGACCTGCTCCCTGGAAAAATGCTGCAAAAGACATTCGCTTATAATAATCTGGATCTAGGGGTGGATTTTTTTCATAAGCGATTATCTGATCAACTACCTCCATACCCTGATCTGCGGTGCGCATAGGGACTCTTCCAATTGAAATCCAGGGGAAAATCAGTTCTTTGACCCCTGTTGGATCATTCGGGGTTGAATAATAGTAATCTGAAATATTTTCACCCCATGGACCCGAAGTACTGGTAACGACCGGTTCTTCTGCAGTGATCATATCTTCATCTCCAAAAAGAAGGACATAACGCAAATTAGATGATTTCTTAGATTTTAATTTTCGAATGTGATTCTTTATTTTAGAAACATCGTTGCCAATTTTGTCTATAGAGACTATATCTGTTGTTATGCCCCTCTTGTTTTTCCAGTTTGCCAATTTTTTTGCCGCGTTGCCGAAGATATCTGCATAGATAATTAAAAATTCGGCTCCAGACCTCCTGAGAGGGATTGGTATTTCTTTTGGTTCTATATTAAGCCTTTCTTCAATTTTTCGCCCAGGATTGAGGAATAAATTACCGAATGCTTCCCTATCAACAGGAGATTCGGATTGGATCTTTTCCTCACCTTCTTTAGGGACTAAATCAAGGGTTAAGGTCACTTTCCCATATCCAACTAACTTCTTTTTTGCGGGATTGTACTGAAAGGGAGTAACATGAACCAGTAATGCATGATATCCATCTATTTCAAAGGGTCCTGTTACTTTTACCATCTTCTCAGGATAAAAAACATCGGTTTGGTATAGTTCCTTATCAAACTCAAAGGACGGATCATCTTGAGGACCGTCCGATACATTCTCCTGTGATGGTAATATTACTATTTCATCAAATTGTACCTGATCCTTCTTTTCAACAGAATATTCATAGTCACATTGTGATGGTATCTGAACATAACGTCCAAAAGATGGTAATAAAGGTTTACCACTCTCGGCCAGGTAACCAGTGCCCTCAATATTTAACAGTTTGAAATCTAATTTTTCACCATCAACCTGACATCCCGCATCAACCTGGTAAAATCCAGGAAAAGTATAGGATATAATAATTTTTCCTTCAGACTCCTTCAGATCTATTATGGGTTCTTCACCATGCACTTCCGCATCAAAATCTTTAGGAAGACCTTCAGGATTTAAAGATCGAAATTCTCTCATATTTATTACACCTTTTTATTAGTTTTATTGCCTTGCCCAGAATTTTAAATGACTAAAATCATTAAATCCTTCACTGAGCAAGGCGTTCTTTTCTTATTTTCCGATGAACCACTTTTAATTATTATTTCCGGTATAAAAAATATTTAAAGACCAAATTGTTCTGTTTTAATCATTTCCATATTCAGTAGGGACCAGAAATCTATTGCTAACTTATTTATGACATATTCATAGGGTAACCAACCATATCCCTTATCACCCCATCCGGTTCCCCAAGAATTACGTATGAGAAGCGCTCCTGTGGTTTCCTTATTACACTGGATATTCTTTATTTTTAGGTTATCATCATAACCCACTGCTACTATGGCATGTCCCCATTGTGCTTTTTCATCGGGGCAAGGGAATGGTATTCCACCTTTAACATTTGTACTATTAAATGATGGGAATCCGAAAAAACCAAACATTGAAGGAATACCTGCAGCTAAGTAGGTTTTAACGCTATTAAGTACTTCAGTAGGAGGTCTGTTCATGCCTTGTGGATCATGGCTGAAATAGTTGAGTGCTTCATAGTTGTCTGCTACTGCATGAATCCAAGCTGGTGGCTCACGGTCAAATCCATTTGGTTCAGCTCCGAGTTTATCAGTGTAGGGCCAATATTTTTCTGGAGGTATACCTCCGAGTACTAAAGCTCCCATGGTGTTTCGAAGCCAAGCCCCGGTGTCACCAGTCACACCCAGTAAATTTCGGGTGAATTTATAGACAAATAGACGGGATCCATCTATATGTTTGCCAAATGCTCTACGTTCAAGATATTCAACCACTCCTACTGCTGCATGAGCAGTACAGGAACCCAAATTACCCTGGTTTTCAATATCAGAGCACCATGATCTCAGATCTGTTTTGTTTGGAAGGGGGGCGTCGGAGGTAATGCCTAATTCATCTGCCATCTTAGTTATTTCTGGACTTTCAACCGTATTGTAGTCCTTTAAATCTGGCATTGGAGGTAACCAACCGGTTCCAACAATTTCTTCTGTTTCTGGAATTACTACTTTTTTGTACATTTTGTACATCTCTTTCACCTCTAAATTTTTTTTAATATCTTAATAACTAAATTAAAAGCCCTTAATCCTAATTTAAAGACTTATTATCTGATTTTTCCATCCGAATTTTTATGTTGACTTTATAGTTATTATAGTTATTAGTAACTTACATAGACTTTGTGTTAGTTAGTAATTACTTACATATATAGTTTACTATAATAATACTAAATATTAAATAATTAATAAATAATTCTATAGAAAAAATAAATTTCTGTATCAACTTTCTGGAAAGTTGACTTTACACCATATTAGATCAGCATCACCAAGAACAATACTTCCATTTTTTTAGAATAAACAAAATAAGACAATAAAACCCAAAAAATTGAATTAACCAAGTTGTTAATATTATACCTATTATTATACTTTAAAGAAATTTACTTCTAAATTAATCTATCTAATAAAATCCTATGCTTTATTAAGCTTCTTTAACCGAACATGGGTCTCGTAATAGGGTGTACCTTCCCCCTTTTCACTAAGCATATCCTGGGTTAATATATTAATGTTTTTTCCATATTTCATCCAACCACCTCTGTAAGTCAAAATAAAATCCGTTCTTATATCTTCATTTTCCCTAACCCGGACTTCCATCTTCCCCTCGGTAGATTCCAGAAGAACAACTTCCCCATCAACCAATCCCTTTTCCTCTAAAACCAGAGGATGTACCTCAACATCCAGAAGACCATCAACCATTTCAAACTCCGGAATTACAGAACCCACCCAATTTTGGGGGGAAACAGAAAGCAGATATAAAGGAAAACTTTCATTTTTCCCTGAATTTTCCTGGTTAAAATCTTCTATAAACTCAAAAAGTCCAGATTCGGTTTTAAATTTTCCATCTGCATATGGGATTTTATCTGCAGATATCATCTCCACCGGTCTTCTTTGCAGTTCATAGAAACCTATGCTGCTTTCTAAAATAGGGGCTGCCAGTTTCTCCAGCCATTTTTTAGGAGATCCAGACATCTCCTCCTCAAAGCCTAATCGTTTTGAAAGTAGCTGGAATATCTCAAATTCAGATTTCACTTCACCTTGCGGAGGTACTGCTGGATTTACAGGAGAAACCCAACCATGACCAAAGCTACCTATGAGATCTTCCTCCTCTAAAAATGTGGTTGCAGGTAGAAACAAATCTGCCACTTCAGATGTGTCGTTAAGGAAATGGTCAACCATTATCACGAAATCTACACTTTCAAATGCTTTTTTAACCTTTAAAGAGTTGGGATTCAGATTAACTGGATTTGCAGATACCAGGAAGATTAGTTTTATGGGAGGATCATCAGTTTTTAGGATATCTTCACCAATTTGGGGCATAGATAGTTTTCTACTATTTAATCCTTTTTCATCTGCCTCTACTGATAAATCAAAGAATTGATATTCTTCAAACCCCCGAGTTACTCCCCCGCCAGAAATTCCAATATTTCCTGTTACAGCAGCCAGTGCATCCATCATATGGAAAGCAAGATGACCCTGCTTATACCGGTGAACACCCCATCCTGCAACAATACTTGAGGGCTTACCCTGAGTATAAGCAAGTGTTAACTCATTTAATTTGCTTATATTAATATCACATCTGCTGGATATAAATTTAAGAGAAAATTTATTGAGCATGGTTTTAAATGAAGAGAAATTTTTGGTATAATTCTCTATAAACTCCTGATTTTGGAGATTTTTCTTTAAGATGATTTTTATAATCCCCATCGCCAGGTAATGATCGGATCCGGGTGCTGGTTGAATGAATATATCTGCTTTATTCGCTGTCTTTGTTTTTACCGGATCTATCACTGCTAATTTAGTGCCATTTCTTTTTGCTTTTTTTAAAATCCTCCATAAATGTACGTCAGTAACAGCAGGGTTTCTTCCCCAGATCACAATAAAATTACTTTTAAGATGATCAAAGGGATCATGAGGTACTTTGACCCCAAAATCCTCCTCCATCGCAGCATGGCCTATCCCACCACATACTGTTCCATAGGTGGTTGTGACCCCACCAAGCAGATTGAAAAATCTCTTGTTCATTAACTGAAGAGCTGTACGCGCCCCAAAACCCTGATAGTAAAGTATGGACGGACTTCCGTATTCTTCAACAACTTCACTTATACGAGATGCTGCGATATTTAGTGCTTTATCCCAGCTGATCTTTCTCCATCTTCCATTTTCCTTTAAAAGAGGATTTAGGACTCTTTTAGGACTGTAAAAATAATTTTCAAGATAATTAGTTGTGTTTTTACATAGAAATCCTGCTGTTAGCTTATGTTCTGGATTTCCACTTAATTTAACAACTTTTCCATTATCTACTTGGGCTATTATACTGCAGGCACCAGGACAATCACGGGTACATGCTGTAACAACATTTTTCAAATGAATTACCTCGATGTATACTGATAATATGTTAATGATGTATACTGATGGATTATTAAGTATATTCAGTCGTTCATTAAGATTATAAAAAAATTTATTCAAAAAAAATAGTAATATTCTAGTTGAATTTCAATCTCTTGAAATTATTTTTCATCCAATTTTTATATTTTTTTTATCTTTCAATGTTTAAGGCTGCATAGGGGCAAATTTTTAAACATTCTCCACATAATTTACAGAATTCAGGTGATTTTATGCATATACTGTTTTTTTCTATGGTGAAAACATTTGTAGGACAAACATATGCACATTCAGCACATTTTGAGCCTTCACAAATTTTATAATCAAGTATGATGTTAACCATAATAAAACCACCCCAAATCCAATTAAACAATAAATGCTACTATTTAGTTCAATAAATGTTTGGAACACTCTCGAAGAGCCTTATTAACCTCACAATCCAACTGTATTGGTTTTATCCCTATCTTTCTGAGTTCTATGGTGGGTTCCTTACCAATTTTATTACAAATAACCGCTTTACAATCATTTATGAGTTCAATAGATGCTATCCATCGTTCTGTATGTTCATTTAAAGGCATCAGCGTTTTTTCTCTTATTTCCTGGAATTTGCCTTCTCCATCCTCCAGTTTAAATATTAAAAACTGATTTGCATCTCCAAAATGCAAATCTATGATTTTTCCTTCAGTTGATGCTACTGCTATTTTCAATTAAATCTCCTCCGTGACATATAAGTTCTCCTCGGCTATTTCTGGTGATTCTTCTTCTGTTATTTCATATCCAGCTTCATCATAGTAAAAGTCCAGTAGAGTATTAGTTATTCTATCAACAACGTTTATACCGCCCCTGTATCCTAAAATAGATATTCTTTGTGCTCCTAATCTATCAAACACAGGGAAACCTGTCCTATATAGAGGTATATTTTCTTCTTTAGCAATGCTGGCACCATAGGAGTTTCCAATTAGAATATCGGCCCCTAATTCTTTAATCTGCTGATGAAGATCATAAAGATCACCTCCTGCTAAAACAACCGGATTAAATCCTTTATCTTCTGAAATTGTCCTGATATCATCAGTGAATCTTTTACTAATGATACCAGTGCACAGTACAGTTGGTATCATTCCCATTTCAGAGATGAATCTGGCCATTCCAGATACGAAGTCTGGATCTCCAAATATAGCCACTTTCCGGTGGTAAGTGTAGGAATGGGCATCTACCATGGCATCTATTAATCTGCCACGGTCTCTTTTTAGAGTTTCTGGCACTTCCAGTTCTTTCAGCTTACACAGCAAATTTATAAAACTATCTGTATTTTCAAGACCAACAGGGAGAGGACCAGATTCGGATTTAACAGCAAATTTTTTCTCTAAAAAAGTTGCAGCTAAATTTGCGTGTTTAGATATAGCAATAGTACCTAATGAATTAGCAGTATCACCTATTTCCCCAATGGTTGTTCCTCCATCGTATAAATCTAAAGCAGATTCAGATAGGGGTGCATCAAGGTTTTCTGATGTATCAGTCAGGATGATATTTTCACACTGGAGGTCTTTTAGTATATCTTTAACTTCCCCCACATCTGCCGGGGAAATGTTGCCGGTGATAATGTTTATTTTTCCAGTGGGATGGGAAGGAATGGCTAGATGTTCAACCAGTGCCTTTATGGTTTTATCATAACCTTCAACATGTGATCCAGCATAGCTGGGGGTTGAAACGGGAATGATCAGGGGTAGATCTTTTCCCAGATTTGCTTCCCTAAATTTTTCTATGATCCCCACCATATCATCCCCTATGGTTTCTGTTAGGCAACTGGAGGTAACTGCAATCAGTTGGGGTGATTGTTTTTCGGTTATATTTTTCAGTGCTTTCATCAAATTGAATTCTCCACCATAAATTACGGTTTTCTCGTTCATTGAGGTTGATGCTACTTCTATCGGCTCCCGGAAGTGTCTGGTGAGTTGAAACCGCATGTAGGTGCTGCAGCCTTGAGAGCCGTGTATGAGTGGCATAGTATCTTTTACTCCAAGGAGGGCTTGCACGGCTCCCATTGGCTGGCACATTTTGGATGGATTTATAACTGAAAATTTCTTGTGGTTATACATATTTAGTCACCTTTAAGACTGGTGTAATTTAAATTAAAGACTGGACTGGAAACTGAGGCATCTACTTCCTTAGCGAAGCTTATAAAACCTTTAAATCCAGCAAATGCCGATATTCGGTCATGGTTAAAGTCACAAAATGGAATTCCAAGCTTTAATGAGATGTATTTCTCTTTAGCCCCAGATATAAGTAGATTTGGCTTGTATTTTTTGAGAAGTCGTGCTAGTTCGGTTGAATTGGCATCATCCACAATGACGGTGCCATCCCTAACTGCTTCTTTAATTCTCTCATAATCTTCCCGGATTCCATTCTTGGTTCCGGACATTATCACATCCATACCAACTTCTTCAAAAGCCCGCACCAGAGACCATGCTTTATTGCCCCCGACATACAGAGAAACAGTTTTTCCATTTAATCGTTCTTTATATTCATCAGTTTTATGTTCAACCTCTTTTAATCCTGATTCAATTATTTTTTCAGTCCTCTCTATCATCTCTTCATCACCAAAGAAATCAGCGATTTCTCTTAAGGAATTCACCGTCTGCTGTAGTCCGAAGAAATTGACCTTAATGGAGGGTATTTTATATTTTTTCTCCATTTTTTGAGCCAGATAGTTGGAAGATTTCTGGCACTGCACTATGTTGAGTTTAGCACGGTGTGATTGAGCTATCTCATCGACATGTGAATCCCCAGTTATGGTGCTTATAATGTTAATTCCCATTTCCTCAATCAGGGGTTTGATTCCCCACAGATCCCCTGCAACATTGAACTCTCCCACTATATTAATATCGTAGGGAGTTGTCGTTTCAGGCTCTTTAGTGCCGATTACATAATCGAGTAGAGCATCACACCCGATCCAATGTCCTTTGGTCTTGTTATGGTCTTGGAAGCCTTCAGATTGAACAGGTATGACCCTACATCCGGTTATCTCCTCTGATTTTTTGCATACTGCTTTTATATCATCTCCAATTACGCCC
>MVQZ01000277.1 GCA_002067565.1 Methanobacterium sp. PtaU1.Bin242
CAGGTGACTTCTCGATATTTATGATCAGGACAGGTGCAATGGGCTGTTTCATCTTCTAATTTGACGATATAATCTTCATTTCCATTTTGAGAAGGTATTTTAAATAGATTATCTGCTAGCTGTTGGGGTTCATCCCCTTTTGCTATAATTGCACATCCTCTTATTTGTCTTGGATCTTGAGTTGTGATCATCTTTTCACCTAATAATTACATTGTAGCTACAAGTATAAATACTTTTCTACTTTGTAATTACAAAGTAGTCACAATTAAGAACAAAGTACATATATTCAAGCTACAATATAATCAAATTATGAAAGAAATGGAAATCACAACTTCAGCTTATGAAGTAATAGAAAAAACAGTGAAATCATCAGGAAACTCAGGAAGAGTATACGTACCCAAAGACTGGATTGGTAAAAGAGTTAAAGTATTACTAATAGAACCACTCGAAAAATAGACAACAACCTCAATTTAACAACTCTGTTTTACCAACGCCACACTGAACAGAGCCTATAATTCTAACATTATGGTATTTAAAGTGTATGATCTTCATGAAAAATAAAAGAAAAATAGAATCTTATATTAATGCTAGAAAAATAACAATTTTATAAACCAGAGTTATATTATTTATATCGAATTTTAATGCACAAGCGCAGAATTAACACCAAAATAAAAATCAACCCAGGACACATAATGGTTGGTCAGGATATAAACCCACCATGTACTCCAAAAAACTTCCAGAACAGCACCAACAGCCAGAAGAAAAATAATTCTCAATAAAATAGGGATAAATTTACTCCTCATATCCTGTTTAAACAGGGTAAATGATCTATTTCTTACAGAACGCAATATTGAACCATAAAACTTTAAAAACGCCTCTATAACCAGAGCACCTGCTAAAAATTCGAAGTAAATATGGAAACATCCCCCCATGATCAAAGCCGCTTTGATAACGCCTACTTTTAAGCTTAAGATGGTGCAGACTGCCCCTATAAAACTGAACAAACCAACCAGAATACTGGGTATAATCATGATCCCGGTAAATATACATTCTAAGGATACTTCCAGGTTGTTTCGGAATATATTCCAGGCGGCCCCTCCTAAATAATAGACAAACTGGTTCAAGAAGTAGTTCCAGGATATTTCTGAGGGTGGTGTTATCTGTACCTCCAGATTTCCCAGGAGAAATCCTCCATTGAAGATAAATTGGGCACTTCTAAGATCTAGAAGTGTAAAAACCACCCCTCCCACATAAAATATTAGGATCACTATTAAAACATGTTGGGAAGGCAAAAATCCCCTTAAAAATTTTCCAATGGATTTCCATCTCATCTGGTTAAAGTAGGCCATTATATAATTCTATATCAACATCCCCCATAATGAATTTTTTTAAAATTCATCAATATCCCATTTCTACCTAAATAACATAGTTAAACCGGGATTTAAAAATAAATAAAAAGAAAAAATAATCAGTTTAAAATAATTCCTGACATAATTCTTCTGTTCTAATACGGATGTCATCCATAGGAACTCCATTAAGTAAAGCTGCCATCATAGCTCCTCCAGCTCCCACACCCTCTTTCACTGATCCATTTAGGTAATTTCTGAGGCCTTCATTTTGACTATTTTCAAAATGAGGATCTACTGCATATATGGTGTTATCAGCGATTTGTCGGGATATGTAATTTATATCAGATGTTTCATCCTCAGCCACAAAGATGGTGGTGGCTATGGATAAATCATCCCAGTTAAATTCAGGTAATGCATCCTTAACAACCGCACAAACAGCCATCATCTGGGTGCCTCCGGCAAGGGTTACCGGAACAACACTTCCAGCCACAATCCCTGCCACCACCGGTATCATGGGATCCCCCACTACTTCCACCGCTTTAAATGGACGGGATGCTAATTCCCCTACGTTAAATCCCGATGCATTTAAACCTGCTGACACGACCTCCTGCTTAAGTTTATGGGGATTTTCAGGCATGCTTCCACTGACTTTATGATTTCCATCATAGCCCATTGCAGTAAGTACCCCCAAGGCCGTGGTGGTCCCTGCAGGGGTGCTTTCACCGATGAAAATATGATCTGTAAGTTTAGATATGCTTTTTCCCAGAATTCTGGCCTTATTAAATATTTTCTCTGGATCTGAAACTGCCCTTCCATTTTGAATATTTTCCCCCGGTTTATGGTTGATATTAATATAAGGCAGATCAGGTTTAATTGCAGCGCCCGCATCAGCTACTAAAAAGGGAATATCAGCCAGTTCCAGGGATGCTTTAGTAATCACTGCTGGTGTGGGTGCTGCCGTTCCATCAATGATGGTTTGTGGAATATTAGGAAGGCATAAAGGCTTTCCATGCACAATTAGCTCCACATCAGCGGCAGGAGTGTAATCAGTGAGTTCGGGAGTTACTCCCGCTCCAGTTATTCCTGGTATGTTCGAGGTCCGTGTACTGGCTATTACGCATAAAAATAGGGAATCTAAATCTTCCAATTCTGGAAGTTCACCGTCTCGCCCAAATTGTTTAATATTGTCTTTCAATTTATTTCACCCTGAAATTTTTCATCAATTCATAAAACTATTAGTTAAATTTCACACATTATTCAGTTAAATTCAACACCTGATGAGATATAATTTAAAGTTATAAAGTTCAATATACATCGTCCAACTACTAATAGATGTTAGATACTCTTAACTTTAAATTAAATTATTTAATTAAAGGCTGTAAAAGCTGATTAATAAAATCCAATATCAAAGAAGAATGAAAGTGATGAAATAATGATATGCATCGGAATAGAAGGAACTGCAGAGAAGACCGGGATGGGAATTGTGGACTCCTCTGGTGAAATATTAGCCTCTGTGGGAAAATCTCTCATACCCGCCTCTGGAGGAATACATCCCCGAGAAGCAGCAGAACATCATGCAGCCAATATCGTGCCCCTGATAAAGGATGCTCTCCAGAAATCTGATCTGAAACTTAAAGACTTGGACTTGGTAGCCTTCTCCCGGGGCCCTGGATTAGGACCGGCCCTGCGCACCGTGGCCACCGCTGCTCGTTCCCTTAGTCTTGCTTTAAAAGTACCCATTATTGGAGTTAATCACTGCATAGGTCATGTGGAAATAGGCCGCCTTACCACAGGAGCCCAGGATCCAGTGACCCTCTATGTGAGTGGGGGTAACAGCCAGGTTATTGCCTTTGACCGGGGAAGATACCGTGTTTTTGGAGAAACCCTAGACATTGCTCTGGGAAATTGTCTGGACCAGTTCGCCCGTTCAGTTAACCTAGGCCATCCCGGAGGTCCTCAGGTAGAAAAACTAGCCCTCCAATCAGATAACTACATTAAACTCCCCTACACTGTTAAAGGGATGGATTTATCCTTTTCTGGTCTTCTGACCGCCGCCTTAAGGAAATATGAAGCTGGTGAGAAGTTGGAGGATGTGTGCTTTAGTCTGCAGGAGACTGCCTTCTCTATGGTAAGCGAAATAACAGAAAGGGCTCTTGCCCATGCCAAAAAAAGGGAGGTTCTGCTCTGTGGAGGTGTAGCTGCCAACAACCGACTAAGAGAAATAGTTTCCATCATGGCAGAAGAACACTATGCAGAATTCTACCAGCCACCCATCAAATATTGTGGAGATAATGGAGCTATGATCGCCTGGATGGGTCAGTTGATGTTTCACTATGGGCTGGTGCAGAAAATGAAGGACACTTCGGTTATCCAGCGTTACCGCACTGATCAGGTGGACGTGCCATGGATGAAAAATTCAGATAATCACCTGAAATTACCCATAGGTATGGTGGAAAAGGGAGCAGAGGCCAACATCTACCCGGGAGAATGGATGGGTCATGATGCTCTGATTAAAGAGAGAATTCCTAAAAGTTACCGTGTAAAAGAAATTGACCGCCGATTAAGGAAAAAAAGGACGAAAAGTGAATCAAAACTCCTAAACACCGCTAAAACTTGTGGCGTGATCACCCCGTTGATATATGACATTGATAAAAAAAAGAAATCCATTATCCTAGAAAAGATCAAAGGAAAGACCATAAAGAAAGTTCTTGACATATCAGAACCTCCAAAAATAAAGTTAATCTGTGAAAAAATCGGAGAAAACATAGCTAGACTCCATAATTGTGGAATTATTCATGGAGACCTTACCACCAGTAACATGCTGCTTCATGGGGATGAAATAGTGTTCATCGATTTTGGACTGGGAAAAATATCAGAGCTAGTGGAGGATAAGGGTGTGGATCTACTGGTTTTCAAAAAAGCCCTGTCTGGAATTCATTATAATATAGCAGAAAAATGCTTCCAGTTCATTTTAGAGGGATATAGGGGTGCTGATGGTTATGATAAGATAATAAAGAAAATAGGGGAAATTGAGAGTCGAAGTCGTTATACCAGTAATGATTCACTTTAGTTGAATAGGTAAATTTAAGATCATTATCTTATTTTTCCAAATAGAAATTAATATGAAAAACCATACATCGCCTAAAAAATGTCTAATTGCGATTAAATTGTTTAAATAAATTTTAAAACTATATTCCTTTTTTTATAACTTGTATTCCCCTGCTTAACCTAAAATATAATTATTCTACTCTTTCTTAGGAGGATCCAGTTGAGGTTAAATCATCTGAAAATATTATTTTTTAGGAAATAAGGTGAGAGATAGTTTGAATAGTTTAAAATACCCATGAGGAATACTTATCCTGTATACATAAATAAGAAAACTTCAGAGACTGTCTTAAATTCTAAAAAGAGACATATAAGCCCTTCTTTTTTCTGTGAAAATCCAAAACTTTATATAGTATAACCAAGTGATCAGTGTTTTTGTTTAATACTAGTCCTGAATTTAATTTAGGACATGGAGGCGGTATAATTAAGCGAAAATCGATTATGACAGTGTTGTTAGTTTTTATTATGGCACTGTCCCTTAGCACAAGCACAGCTTTTGCAAAAGAAAACAATAACAATACAAGCTCTAGCCAACTAAATGCTGGTGAAAAAACAGCATTTGAAAGTCAGAGCACCAATCAGTTGAAAACTATTCAACAAACCACTCAAACCACGCAGATAGCAGGACTCATCCAATCTACACTAACAAATAAAACCACACAGACAAGTACAAATATAGCAGCAGGTTCACCACAAGTAAGTTTCACCAGTAAACAAATCAATGATGCTTCAAAAAAGGTTAAAACCTTCGTAGAAACCAACAGCCGATTACCAAACTATGTGACCATCGGTACCTATCAGATCACCACTCCCCAGTTCCTGCAACTGATAGCCCAGAACATTCTAAATATCAACAGCGGATCGGCCACTGCTATACCCCTAATAACAGTAAACAGCCCATCCAGCGCAACAGAAACCTTGACAAACGGTAACATCTACAAATCAGAATATATAACCCTGGCAAAAAACGTTATCACCCACATAAACACCAACAACCAAGCGCCAAGCTATGTGAGCAGCTCACTGGGAAATATCAAATTCGACAACCTGGTATATACCTTCAGTAAAATACTGAACTATCAGGCCACCAACAACAGACTACCCAACTACGTATCAGTATCAGCAGCCAGCACCAGCGAAGGTACTGGTAGCAGCACCTCAGTTAAAACAACTTTAGATGCTATTGGAAAAGCCGAGGCAAAATACGGAGATGTACAAGGTATTTCTGATGTAGCTACCTTTGTCCGGTTAGGATATGGTGATTGCTGGGCAGATTCCATGTGGTTATACAGCAAATTAACCTCCACCGGAATATTAGCCCGGATTATGGGCTATGTTAATGGTGGATATGGAGTTGGATATCGACACGCCTGGGTCCAGATCAACACAGGTAATGGATGGGTAAACTGGGATTATTCAGGATACAACTCCCAACACTACGGTGACGTGGGAACCGGAACACCCAAAGTCCTAATAGGTCCGGGCGTATCAAATCCAAGCATTCTCAGTACAGGATATTAAGGGAAAGATTTTATCTTTCCTTTCTTTTTTTAAGTTCAAAAGAGATAAATATTAATCATTCTTCGGCTTTTTTACTAACAATTTAAATTGATAAAATACAGATAAAATTCATTGCCTTTACTAAAGATATTTTGTGGTAATAATAAAATACAAATAATGCAGAGGTAAAAATGAAGGATAAAAAGGCGCTTTTAATAATAGACATGTTAAATGACTTTGTACTGGAAGGCGCATCCCTAGAAGTCCCAGCTACCCGGACTATTATTCCAAATCTTAAAAAAGAAATCCAAAATGCCAGGAAAGAAGGATCTCCCATTATCTTTATCTGCGACACCCACCAGCATGATGATCGGGAATTTGTGAAAATTGGCTGGCCAGTACACGCCGTTAAAGGGACCACAGGATCAAATGTGATCGAAGACTTAAAACCAAAAGACGAGGATATTTTCATTGAAAAACCCACTTTCTCTGCATTCTATGATACAAATTTGGATGAAATCCTTAAAGATCTTAAAATAAATACATTAAGGATTACAGGAACAGTAACCCACATCTGCATACTTCTTGCAGCGGCAGAGGGAGGTGTAAGGGGGTATGATGTGGAAGTACCCTCCGATTGTGTGGCTGGACTTGATGAAGATGACGAAGAATTTGCTTTTAACTTGATGCAGAACGTTTTTGGTGTGAAAATTCTTAATTATAAATAGAAGAACATTTTCCCGTATTTTGATGTTTATGATTGTAGTTTATTAAATAAGCAGCCCTCAGGGATATTTCAACAGCTACATTTCTAAATACATATATGTCTAAAATAGTAGTAGATATGGTAAAGGTGTTTAGGAAAACTTTTATAAAAAAAATGTATTTGGGGATTAAGATTTAATCCCTTTTCTTATTTTTACCAGTGCCAGTTAATGATATCGTGGTTGCCTATCACCAGATTGAAGAAGTTGGTATCTACCAGGTTGTCTATGGTTTTGGTATAGTTGGTGCATCCGAGGGCGATTAAACAACCATTAACACCGGTTAAATTGGTCTGATTGATGGTGGTGTTATCGGAGAATAATGTGCTGTTGCAAATTAAACTGTTAGAAATGTTATTTTGAGTTATAGAATTGTTCTCAGACCCATAAACCAAGTTATTTAAACAACTATTAGTTATAGGCTCATTGACTACTTGTGGTCCGGGAGTATATGATTGTAAGATGGAGATACC
>MVQZ01000278.1 GCA_002067565.1 Methanobacterium sp. PtaU1.Bin242
AAGATATAGAAGTAGATGTTGTTCCTAACATAGGGGATATCAGGAACATCCTTTAATCCCCATAATATCATAATATTAATTCAATAATATGCTAAATAATTTACATTATAATTATAAATTAATCAATAATAATTTTTTGACGATGAGTAGGTGATAAAAATGGATTACTATCACGGTCCCAAGATGGAATCACTTTTCGAAAAACTTAAACAACCAAGAAATCTAGAAGAACTGAGATTATCAGAGAATTTCATAAAAGATTTAATCTTAAAGATCATATCTGGTTTTGGAACCATTAAAACCAGCGGTATAAATGAAATAACCGGAATTCACTGGGATATAATGGAAATAATTCTGAGTGAGCTGGAAAAATCTGGCTTTTGCGCTCCAATCGGTGGTGGATTTTTATTTTCAAGCGTACAGTATACCATAACCAAAAAAGGCCGTGAAAAAGTCCAGGGAATGTCTGAAGAAAATCCTTATATCGGTATTGCCCCGGTCTCCTATGAACAATACGTTGAAGTTATGGAATCACAGATGAAAGACCGTTTTCCAATTAAAATACCCCCAGAAGTGATTGAAGATACTTTCCATGATGTGGTGGGGGTGGGATATGCTAAAGAATGTATGATTGAATCCTGCACCATTGGAAAGGGTATATTTGTCTACGGCCCACCTGGAACCGGTAAAACGTTCATTGTAAGTAAAATGCCCCATCTTTTACCTCCTCTGATAATTCCTAAATATATAGAATTTGGTGGTAGAGTAATCCAGTTATATGATTCTGATTTCCATAAGAAATGTTCAGAACAACCACAAGATCCAAGATGGGTTAAAATCCACGCCCCATTTGTTCTTACCGGTGCTGAACTTAGTCTAAACAAGTTAGAAACTAATTATAATCCTAATAAGGGAGTTTATGAGACCTCGCCCATAATAAAAGCTAATGGTGGTATCCTTCTTATAGATGACCTGGGCAGACAAAGGGATGATCATGAAATAATTTTAAACAGACTTATTGTGCCTATGGAAAATAAAAAGGATGTAATTTATGTTAGAGGAATTCCAGTAATTGTGCACAGCCATTTTATTCCTGCTTTCTCCACCAACCTGGACATAAGTATAATGGATGAAGCTCACCTAAGAAGAGCACCACTTCACATATTCCTTAAAAATCCAGAATTAGATGATGTGGTGGAAGTATTTAAGAGAAATCTGAAATATGTCGGTGAAGATTACGAAGAAGATGTATTAGAACGGTTTAAAAAGGTTTATGACTCTGTCAATAATGGGGGGGAAGGTCTTGAGCCCAGTTTTGCACATGCTAGGGATGTTGCCCAGATCACTCAGGCAGTGCGCATAACCCAAGATAAAGACATAGTTGACGTCCCTGTTTTAGAAGAATCACTGAATAAGCATGTTTTAATTGTTCTTCAGAGGATGAATATCGATATTGCAGAAATTGCCAACAGAACAAGGACTTTTAGAGTGGAAACCTCTTCTGTTTCCGATGCTTATAATGTACTCTCCAAATGCAATCCTATCAGAATTTCATCCGAATCTAATGCAGTGATAGTGGATTTAGAGGACAATAAAACCCCTGTTGAAATCGCGGAATATCTTAAAGAAAAAAATGTTCCTGTTGATAGAATAGATGTGGTTGCTGAATCAGATAAAGAGTTGCGCAGAACAATTCTGGAGCACAGATATTGAGGGATAATTAATTGAACCAACGCCTTTACTTAATAGCTGCATTGGTTTTTGTGATTTTTGCAGCATTTTATATGGCAATAAATCAGGAAGCCACCGAAAATTTCAATGATGGGGAAATATCATTTGACTATCCGCAGGGTTGGCAGATGAAACCCGGCTTTAATCCATCAGTAATAGCTGCATTCTATGATACCAACTCCGGTCTGAATGTGACTGTTAATAAACAGGTTATACCACCAGGATACCAATATCCTGAAAATTTCATTTTTAACACAACTGAAGCTTTTAATTCAGGATTCAGACTGCTATCTCACAGGATCTACGATTTAAATGGAGATACTGCCTATGATAATACATATTATATAAACTCAAATGGAAGCATATATCTTCGAGAGGAAATTTGGCTGCATAAAAACGGTAATCTTTACAGTATAATCTACACCCACAAAGAATCATCATATAATACTTTACCAGTCATTTTGAATAGGGATATTATAAATATTCCTTCTGAAGAGGATTTAACAGAAAATTCAACCAGCCAGTTAAATATTAATTACTTTGACTTGAAATCTTCTATGGAGGACTCTATAACCCGGTCTGGTTTTGAAGTTCTTCTTAAAAATTTTAAAGTGGATTCTGTGTCAATTCCAGCTAAAACACCATTTATAGGTGATATATCAATTCCAGCCATCAATGTGACGTGGGGTATACGCCCAGACACAGTAAATGGTTATAACTCTGTTTATCATTATAATGAAAGCTATTATCCAGGCCAATATGGTTCAATGGGTTTATTAGGCCATAGAAGCTTATATTCAGCCCCATTTGCTAAAATAGACCAGCTTAAGCCCGGTGATCTGGTTATAATAGATGATTATCTTACACAGAAAAAGTATATCTATAAAGTAGTATCCAATGGAGATATAAAATGGGACTATAAGACCGATCCCATTAAATTTCCCGGAGGAAATACTGACCTTATCCTGGTAACTTGTTATCCCCCCGGCACCACAGATGCTGCCTGGATAGTACATTGCAAATTAAGTTCTATAGAACCTCTTTAAAACTTAAATAGAAGATAAAGTGAAGATTTATAACCAATGATCTATTAAAATTATATAAAAAAAAATATTACAATAAAATGTGGATAAACCCACATAACTTGATAACTAATAAAAATTAATTCAAAGCCTAATAATCAATGTAAAAATAATTACCAGGTGATAAAATGGCATATAGCTCATTAACCATGAGTTCCTTATTATTTTCCCACATAATACCCCCTATTTTAGCATTTATAGGGATTATTCTAATTGCTACGGGCATAATGGACAGGAAAAATCGTTTTACCATATTAGGAGTGGTCCTATTCCTGATCGCCGGAATAATGCCCTTTATAATATTACCTTTTATTCTGGGTTAAAAATAAGAAGAAATCCTGAGACCAATTCTATAACAATATTATCAATCATTAATTGGAAAATAACTATTTCCTATTCCACTTTATTATCAGTCATTAAGTTTTAAAGCCCCCTTCTGCTCCATTTTAAGTGAAGAGATTCGGGATGCAAATATTCCACAATCTTCTGGATCATCTGATTCAATCCTCCGGGCTGCATAGGCTGCCATAAAAGTGTCGCCCAGACCCGTTGGATCAATTATTTTATGGGGATGAATTGCTGGTACATGGTAAAAATTTCCATTAACATCTTTTTTTGAATAAATAAACACGCCTTGATCCCCTCTGGTAACTATAACCTCTTCAGGCCCAAAAGAAGACAATTTTCTGGTTACCTCACCACAACCTTCATCAGAAACACCCAGTATTATACTAGCTTCCATTTCATCTATAAAGAGCAACTGGATGAAATTTAAAAACTTTTTATAATTATACCATGGCTTTAAAACCACTTTACCATTCTCTTTGTGCCTGAGATATCCCTGAGCACCCAGATAAATTGGTATATTCCATTGAGCAAGGTATTTGAGGGTATTTAATGGGATGTCGGTGGATGAAAGTGGGCAGAGAAGTAAGGCATCGAAAACTTTCAGGTCAATATTAAAAAGATTTTCGGGCCTTATAGGATTTTCTGGAATAAATGCTTTCTGTATTCTGTAATTAGGGTTATTATTGGGGTATATATTTTGAAATTCCATGGTACTATCGGTGTAAATAGGAATTACCTCTGTGGCCTCTGGTAAATCATCAACTAAATCTTTATCTTTTTCTGCAAGAGTGGTTATAACCGTGTTATCTATTCCCAGATAAGAAAAAACAGCAGACTGATAGTAAACCGCCCCCCCAATGGACTGATACTCAGAGTCCTTCTTCACAATTCTATCCCTGGTTAAGGGACCTATTATCAAGAATTTTGCCATAGATTTATCTTGGACATAGAGTACCTATAAATTTAAGCATTTTTTTGTTGATTATTAACGATCTGATTGAATAAAAAAAGTATCAAATTAGAATCACTACTAAAAATAAAAAATTAAAAATCGAAGGGATATGGTAATTGGCCGGAATGCAGAGCAGTGCCCATCAGAAACTTATTTATCCCTCTTTTTTTAAGGGTTTCTAACTCCTCGGGTGTGATACCACCACCTAATATTAAGGATTCCCATCCTCTAAATTCATCTAAAAGAGTTTTGTTGAAACCTTTTTCAGTTCCCACACCAGAAATATCGAGCAGAATTATTTCTTCCGGTTTTAGTTCCATTAATTTTGATTTGAGCTTGTCCAGTGTTAGGGATGGAATCTTAGATAGAACCTGTCCATCCTTAATATCTAAACTGATGACTATTCTCTTTTTTGAAAAAGTTCTAATAATTTTATCCATTTCTTCCAGGCTTTTAAGGGTTTCTGTAGCCACTATAATCTTTTCTGCAAAATCAAGAGCGAATTTGAAGCTTTGAAAATCTTTAACACCCCAATCTAATATTACTGGTAATAAATGGTTGATTTTCCGGACCAGCTCCAGATTGGAACCTGCGCCTTCTATGGCATCTAAATCTGCTATGTAAATATGCTTTGCTCCCTGTCTTTTTAGGGAGATAGCAATTTCCACTGGATCAGGTGAGGATGAATAAACTGTTTTTAATGGTTCATAGGTATCTCTTTGCCCTGATTTTCCTGATACTGCCATTCCAGACATTAAATCCAGTACTGGTATTATTTCCATGTTAATGGTTATGGGTCTAATTGTTTAAGAATGTAATGATACATATTATAATTTCATTTTAAAAAAAAAAATAAAATAAGGTGCTTAACCCTATTAAGGGTTAAATTCTACTGAGACCTGCTTTGGTACTTCAATCCTACTATTGAAAAGGTTAAAAGCAGTATAAAGATAATAAACAGAGCAAGTAGATCAATCCATACATCCCCCCAACTGCAATTTCTAATAGCCAAGCTCTTTATGGCATCAGACGCGTAAGTCATGGGCAGGATATATGAAAAAACCTGTACGTAAGCATGGAACTTAGATACAGCAACCACTATACCGCCAAATAAGTATTGTACCACTATAATAGGGATAAGAAGGCCAATTGCCTGCCAATCACTCCGGGTTACTGATGTTACAAAAACACCTATGGATGTCCCTATTAATGCTATAAAAAGGGTTAATATAGCAATATTATAAAAACTACCGTCGATGGTTATGCCTGTGATGAATATGGCGTAGGATAGGATTATTAGAGCTGTTATGAAAGTAAAAACACTGATTCCCATCACATAAGCTGCTGTTGCTTTCACTGGTGATTTTAACATATGTGAAAAAAAGTCTTTACCCTTGAAACTAAGCATGGTCAACGTAGAAATTACAGAAGATAGTATCAATGTAATAAGAGCTATTATATTTGTCATGATCATATCTAAGACATCCAAATCATTACCATAAACCTTCTCCATGTTGATCTTCAGGGGTGATCCGGTGCTGCCCTGTAATTTAGCGGCGGCGGCCAGAGAAGCATTATTAACTGCTTTACTTATCAAAGCGCTTTTTGTCTGGTCAGTTCCCTCAAGGGATATGTTTATTTCACTACTTTTTTTTATAATCAGTTCCGGAGTGAAATTTTCACCAAACACCAGAGCTCCATCTATTTTTTTATCCTTCATGTTCTTCTCTATGTCTGATTCTCCCCCTAGTGACACCAGTGTTATATTTTCCTGACCTCTTAATTCATCTATTATGGTTGATGATGCGCTGACATTACCCATACCTTTGTCCATATTTACAATTCCTATCTGAACTGGTTCCACAGCTACTAATACAGATACCAGATATCCCAGTATCATCATTGCTATTATCGGTGCTAGGATAGCCATAACCCATGTTTTCCTGTTTTTAAATCCTTTTTTAATGACTTCAAATGTCATGCTGAATATATTATCACTCATAAAATTCCTCCAATAAATAGTAGTTGTATTAAAAACTACTAATTAGAGGTGTGCTTAGTTCTATATAAACATTATGGTTGGTAGTTATTTTAAAAACTACTATGAAAATTTTCCATAATACCCGTAAAAATGAGTAAATTTAAAAATGGAATAATATAATCGCTTTAAATTTAGCTATCCCAATTTCACTTCGGGGGTATGTTCATATACAGCATCAAAAATTGAGTTGACAAAACCAATGGTGAAAAGATTCTTCGAAGTTATACCTGATTTAATCGGACCAGGTATAGGTGGTATATACATAAAATCTTCATCATCCACCATGATCAGGATAAGATCGGAATACTGGTGTGGTGATAAAGGTAGGCTTTCAATATAATCTGAAAGAACCCCAAAATCACTGAGATCTATAGCACTGGCATCATGCACTGTCACATTTTCCAGCCCATAATGTTTAACAAGGGAGGTATCCCTTGTAAAAATTAATAATTCGATCCTAACATCCTTCTCCCGGGCAAACTCGAGGTAATCCAAATAATTAGTGGGTAAAACAAGCTTCATGGATTTTCTGGCTTTAGTCATCAGTTCTTCCATGTTATGCTCCACATTCTCCTCACCAAAAAGAGTCCATATTACATCAGGATTCTCCCTCTTCACGCTCTTTTTTTCAAGGTCCTCAAGCACTGATAATGCATTCTTCTCTGCTTTCTGATATACCTCAGTCATGTGCCTGATAGCTATCTCAGGCGGTGTAGCACGATAAATAGCAGGTTTTGCATTGACTACCTGTGCCAGGCCTTTATCTGTGAGTTTCTTCAGGCTCTGATAAACACTGGGCTTGGGTATGTTTAAATATTCATAGATTTGTTTAACTTCACTGCGATGGAATAAAACTAAGGCAGAGTACACCTTTGCCTCGTACTCTGTCAAACCCATGGTTTTCAGAGATTCAATAAGATTAGCATCCAGTTCATTCATAATAATTAATCAGAAATATTTTCATCAATATATTCATCTATCTTCTCTAACGCCATATCAACAGCCTTTTGGGAAATTTCATTTTCATCTGCTGCTGATAATTCATCCAGATCCAGATCCACATACATATCTACATCCAATCCCTCTTGTGAGGTAAGTTCCACGTTTATCTGGAGATCCAGGATCTCCTTTTTGGGAACCCTGGATAATATGAAATTTTCTGCAGCTTCTACTGCAATTTGGGATATTTCATCCAGTTCCTGGTCGGTTAGTTTTCTCAACTCACCTAACCCCTACTGTGGTCCTGGTCCCTGCATGGCTTCCTGTAGAGATGTTTGCATTTCCTGAAGCCTTTTCATGACCCTCTCTTCCTGGCGTGCTACAGTTTTTTCTCGAAGTTTGAGTGTCTCCGATTTATCCTCCAGTTCCTTGACCATTTCCTCTTTTTTAACCTTTATAAGCAAGTTGCCTGCGGTTTTGTAGACATCTGAATCTTCTTCAACTTTCTTTAATTCTTCCAGTGCATTCTCAGTTTCTCTAATCTGCATTTCCACGCTTTGTTTTTGCATGGTTATGGCCTGTGCTTGCTGTTGCATCTGCTGGAATTGAGCTATTTGATGTTGGACATTTTTAGGAACTTCCATTTTATTCACCTCTAAATCTTAAAAATTCTATTTATAATAAATTCATTAACTTTTTTTTATCTTGTACCAGTTAGTGGGAACTTTTCTTTAATTTTAAAACATCATAGGAAAGCATTATCCATCTTAAATAGGAGTTTATAGCGGCCCTAAAGGAAGTAGTATCAGCAGCATCTATTTTCATTATCAATTCTTTATCTACACGTTTTATGTGGGTGAATGATCTTAGAGAAGGAGAAGTGCGGATTTCAGGCTCTAAAACCTTCAAAATTATTTCTGCATCTTCTATCGTTTCAAATTCTATTTTAAATTCGCTTTTTACATTTTCAAGCGGCATTTTAACCATGAAATTCAGATTCTACAGTTATGTATGAATATTCTTGGGCCTGTTTTTTGACCCTCTCCATCATAAAACTCTACAGCTGCTTTACTACCCTTTTCACCCTTTTTAATTAATAAAAGATTTGATCTAGAGTCAATATCATCAATTTCTTCTCGACCAAGCCCTTTTGATAATTTTTTTTTTTCAGGGATTTCTAATAGGGAGATTATTTTCTTCTTCAGATCCTTCCCTAATTCTTCTATTTCCCATCCCAGATGGAGTTTATCTTTTTTTATTCTTCCTCTAGAAGAAGAAATAGAAACGGTTATATCCAGTGAGAGAATGGGATCTCCATCATGACTGTAAATATCTATTCTACTGGGATTCCCCTTCATTTCAGATATAACTGCGGTTTTATTAAACCCCATAGTCGATGATTTAATTAACACATCCCTTATGCTCATCTTACCCCGGTTTATATATTTTGAGTTAAAAACTCTGTCCAGACTTCGGGAAAATGTTCTGGTCCTTTGAGATGGCTTTCTGGATGTGGTTATTAACATTTAAGCTGCCAATGAGGTTATTTAAGAATTAAAGATCTAGATTTTATCTTATCTAGACTTCAATGCCCTTTTTACAGGCGGAACTTCTTTAAAAAGTATTCTATACCTGCAGCTGGGACATTTAGATTCAGTGTAACCTTTAATATCTACAAGGGTTCCGCATTTAGCACATTTATACAACCTATAATCCTCCTACAATCCTCTTTATGTTTCTGGCTGCTGTTTTACCCATAGGAGTTGAGGGCAGGTATGCTCCGCCGGTGAAAACCGTGTTACATTTACGGCATTTCCATATACCGCTGGAAACCCTTTTGACCGCGGGCCTATCACATTGAGGACAGGTATGATTCTTTTTCATGTTTTCTTCTATGGATTTAACGGTTCTTTTTGCCTTTCTACCGTATCTGGGACCGAATCTTCCGGTTATACCCACTTTCTTTGTTTTTGCCATTTTATCACCTTAAAAATATATGAATTTTCTAAAAAGGATTTAATCTCTAAGATTAATCTCTTATTATTTATGAATTCTATCTGGTTTTGTCTGATATTTATATCAGGTAAAAACCCAATCTAATTTATCTAGGATCATAATAGTATTAGTCCTTTCTTATTAAACTTGGGTATTGATCAAATCTTTTACTAATCAATCCCCATATTCAATTATGGGGAAGGTGTTCCATTAGGTTTTTAGTTATCTTCTGAGTTCTGGAAACAGCTTTGATAATCTCATCTTTGGTTAATGGTTTCATTCCGCCCTTTTGCATTGCACAAATACTTCCATCCTCTCTCATTCCAATGGAAATTCGGGCATCTAAAATTTGTTCTTCTTCTAACGATGGATCAACTACCAGTTCACCGCCTATTTTAGCAAATGTACACATTAATGCCTTTTCTTTGATTGGTAGGGGGATCATTTTCTCCCGATCTATGATAATTTCATCACCTTCCACTCGGGTTTCTGGGATCTTGGTATCCATGATTGCAGCCATACTACCTAAAACAGCCGCATCCATAAGGTTTCCATCATAATCCAGTATATGAAGGTCCAGGAATATCATCCATACCTTCTCCCCCTCCACTATGGCTAACTTTTCCAGATCCAATACACCTGCCTCTCTCATGCAACGGTCAGTGACCCTTGCCAGCTCCACAGAACGTTCATCCGGAGGCCCTGGCTCAAAATCAGGGGCAGCCATGGGTATTAATTCAGAATTAGTCATTAAAACTCCGACATTAGGTGTGTCGGAGAAGGGTTCGCCTATTTGGGGTTTGGTGCCTACCATTATCTGGGTATTTCCTATTTTAACCCGGGCTGATCCTTCAGCCTTTTTTATAACTCCAGTTTCCAGGGAAATTTCCCGGTAATCATCGAATCCTCGGTCATCTGATCTTTCCCCGTTTTTCATCAGATTTGTTACACTTTCTTTTATAATTTCAGGGATAATAATAACCATATTAATCACCGTACCTCTTTATTATAGCGTTTTTCTGCTCTTTGGAGATCTTTTTACATCCCTCAATAGCCAGATTCAGGGCCTTTTCAAATTCCTCAGCAGTGAGATTTCCATCACTCTGCAGGAGAGTTACCTCACCAGTGCGTGGCATAATAGCTACTGGAACATCGGCCTCACCATCTTTATCTTCTACTTCCGAAAGGTCCAGCACTACCTGTCCATCGGCCTTTCCAGCAGCACAGGATACTACCAGGTCTCGCATGGGCACGCCTGCATCAGCTAAAGCTACTGATGCTGCAGTTATACCGGCACATCTGGTTCCTCCTTCTGCTTCAAGTATTTCTATGAATACATCGATGGTTGATCTGGGGAATTTCTCCAGGAAAACTGCTGGTGTAAGTGCCTCGGAAGTTATCTTAGATATTTCCACGGATCTTCGATCTGGTCCTGGTCTTTTTCTATCATCCACCGAGAATGGTGCCATATTATATCTACATCTTAAAACAGCCCGGTTCGGTTGCATTAATCGTCTTATATGCAATTCTCTTGGACCGTAAACTGCCACCAGGACTTTGTTACCCCCTAATTCCAGATAAGCTGATCCATCAGCTCTTTTTAAAACTCCTGCCTCTATTTTTAACGGTCTTAATTCATCAAAAGCTCTTCCATCAGCTCTTTGACTGGCTTCGGTACCAGTGCCTAAATCCTTATTGGTTATAATAGTAATCACCTCTATTTTTATTGGATTAACTCTTCTCCATTTTCTACATCTTCTTCTTGTTCCTCATCTTCTTTAGGTTCTTCTGAGGGTTTTTCTTTGCCAAGAAGTTCGAAAAGCATGTTTCTCACCCGATCGGTTAATCCTGAGGTGTGTGCTTGTTCTTCAATCATGTTTATAACTTTCTCGGCTACTCTTTCCATGGTGGGTTCACCTTTAACCCATACCACTCCATTTTGTCCTACTACCACTTCGCATTTCGTTTCATCCTTGATCATGTTGATCATGGATCCTTTCTTACCTATCAGCCGAGGCACCTTGGTGGGGGTGATGTAGATCAAAATTCCATCTCTAAACTTACCCAGACCTCTACCTTTAAGGCCTAACTTCACCTTTTTTACCTCGTCCACATCTACTACTCTTAAAAATAAGACATCCCCCACATCAAATGTCCGGTTTAAATCTCTTTTCTCCTTACCAAAAACATCTGAAGCAGGTAAAATTCCAGAATAAGGTGAGTTTATGTCCAGATTCCACATGGAAAATCTGATATCGGTGATCTCCCCAATAACCACATCTCCTCTTTTAGGTATATATTTACTCTGTAAAGGTATTACGCTTATTTTCTTATCTCTTACGGCCACCAAGCCTACCAGAGAAGAGCATATTTTACCATCTTCCTTGAAAGTTCCTCTTCCTGAATGATATTCATCATCTGCCAGAACATCTCCAGGTATTACCATTTCCTTATCTTCTATAAATATCACTTTCTGCCTCCTTACAAAAAAAATATATTATCTTTACAATAGTTTAGTTTCCACTTGTCCCCGGGTAAGCTCATTTAGCTTTCTGTTAAAATTATCCTGCATACCACCAGGTATTTCCACCACAGCTATCCATGAACCATCCTGTTGCCATTCTTCTCTTTTTGTGGTGCCAAATTCAGGTATTACATTATAGACTTTTCCAGTGAAATCTCCCGGTATCTTTATGGCCATCTGCACCTTTTCAAATCGTATAGGTATCAGGGTTCGGATGGCCTTTAAAACAGTTTTTACCTGTTCATCGACACTTTTGAATGGATCAACATGTATCTTAGCCTCTTCCATGGCTATCTCTATTCTTCTTGCCGGGTGAGGAAGTTTAGTCTGGGGATTTATAGCTTCTCGCGTTATGGTGGCAATAATTTTCTTCCTCTTCTCTTCCTGCATCTCCTTACGTTGCTGAGCAGTTAACTGCACCTGTCCCTTCTTTATTATAGTGGCAGCGGCTTCCAGGTGATCTATAGTATTAAAAGCCTTCATCATAGCTTCTTCAGATGCTTTATCCCCTTTCCGTGCATCTTTAAATATCTCTTCCACGGCAAGTATTTTTTCCAGTTCTATTTCCTTACCCATCTTAAAATCAGCAGCTAAATCCGGATCTACCAGGATCTCAAAATGTTCCCCGTAATATTCCAAACGAGCTATAACTGCATCTTCAAGTGTTACCATTTCTCTATTCCTCTTCTTCCTCCTTAGGTTTCCTTATAAGGAGTTCTTCAACATGCTCTACTATTTCATCATCATCTAATTTTCTGAATTTCTTGGTTTTAGCATCAATGACAGCTATTTCCACACTTTCAACTGTGGTTTTTCCTTCAGTTGCTTCATAAACCGCATCTAAGGCCAGTTCCATGGCTTCTTCCAGGTTCATATCTTCCCTGTATTTTTTCTCAAACTCCTCCATGGCTATGGCCCTTCCAGAACCTATGGCAGTGGCCTTGTACTCTATTAACGCCCCGCTGGGATCTGTTTCAAATAATCGGCAGCCAGTATCATTCACTCCACCAATTATAAGAGCCGAACCAAAGGGTCTGACTCCTCCGTGCTGAGTGTACATCTGTTTCATGTCACATATTTTCTTAGCCAAACTCTCCACACGTATAGGCTCGTTGTAGGTTATCCGATTAATTTGCGATTCCATTCTGGCCTTTTCAATAAGGTTTCTGGCGTCTGCCACCAGACCAGATGTAGCTGCACCTATATGCTCATCAATCTTGAATATTTTCTCAATAGACTTGGGCTCTACCAGTTTGCTGGTTGGTCTTTTATCCACCACCAGCACAATTCCTTCAGTTGATTTAACCCCCAATGAAGTTGTACCTCTCTTTACA
>MVQZ01000279.1 GCA_002067565.1 Methanobacterium sp. PtaU1.Bin242
AAAAGTAACAGAGTTCAGAGTATTGGTTGAAGCAAAATTCGATGTGGAACACTCCCTAACCGGAGCATATATAACACTCACTGATAAGAAAAGCGGCTCTATACGTAGAACTGTACAACTCCCCAAGAAAGTGATTGCAGAAAAAGCCAAAGCATCATATAAGAATGGAATATTAAAGATAGAAATTCCTAAAGTAGAAAAAGAACCCAGTGTGGAAGTAAAAATAGATTAAGATAATATATTAAGATAGTCTATTCATTTTATTAATTCAATCAATAATTTATTTTTTTATTCCTGAAAATAATTTAAATTTATCCTAATCATATAATAGGGGAAATTAACATACTGGACTATATTGAAATCGCTTTAGGCATTATTTTCACTATAATACTTAGTATGGTTCTGGGAACCTACACCGGAAGTCTAGGATCATATGCAGGATTCATTATAGCCACTATATGGGTGGGCTACAGAGTTAACGAAGATATTGGTAACGGGGCGTTACATGGCGCATTAGTAGGTTTTTTTGCAGGAATTATTTCCGCTATCTTAATGATAATTCTGGGAATCATCTTAAATATAGGTCCCAGTATGGATATTATGTCTTTTGGTTTAATTGGAGTGATTATAGGCTTAATAGTAGATGGAATAATAGGTACTGCAGGTGGAGTCATAGGATCTTATTTAAACATGTAATAAGATCAGATTATTTGAATATTATTTTAAATTACTTATTTTATTTTTTTAAAAAAAAAAATGATTTATTTCTTTTTAAATTATGTCTTTTTAAAAGATTTAACCAGATAATGATATTTGCCCACTCCTGCTGTCTCTGCGACCTCAAACCCATATCTGGAAACTATATCCTCCACATCCTGAGGGTTTACACGCACCTTAAAAGGCGGACCGGGTGGTCCCTCTATCTTCTTAAACTCCACAACCGCAAAAACACCATCTGGCTTTATAACTCTGCTAATTTCTGCCATGACCTCCCGAACTTCATCATTTTCTACAAATCCATGAAGTACATTGGCCATAACACATAGATCAATTGAATCATCATCTACTGGGATTTTGCTGGTTAAATCGACGACAATGGCCTCCATATTTTCTATTCCTTTTTTACTGATTTCTTCTTTAACCTTTTCAATTGATTCAGGGTATACATCAACCGCATGTACTTTTCCGTTGTCTCCCACAATGGATGATGCGGTTATGGAAATAAATCCATCCCCACAACCGGCATCAAGAAAGTTATCTCCCGATTTGAGACCTGCTGTTGATAAAACCTTTTCTGCGCTTAAAATATCCCTGGTGGATCGGCTATGATGAACATGGCCATGCTTTTTATCGCTCATTTTATTAAACCTCTATTAATATTCTTTCAATGTTATGTAATCAAATTTTTTTTTTAATATGGTCAGTTTTCTGCCCTTAATCTGTTTCTTGTGAATAGAAAAACAGCAATTGCAAAGAGTATCACTGTAAGCAGTACATTCATAGCCACCTGATAGGAAATGGCATCCCATCCACCACCATAGGTTAGAGTTGCCCGTAATGCATTAAGCGTGTGAGTCCAGGGTAGAAATTCATTAAACTGGAACCCTAATATTTGTACATTTGGTAGTTGGAAAAAGGCACCTATCAAAAATGCCGTTGGAACAGTGATTAAAGTGCCTAAATTAGCTGCCTGTCTATCGTTTTGAGCAAATGCCGCAATTATCATTCCTAAAGCTATAGATGCTATTCCTCCTATTACACCTACAAGAACTGCCAGAAGAATGGAATTTATACCACCCTGCCAGTGAAATCCTATGGCTACTGCTACTACAAATAGAATTATCACCTGTGCTGCTGCAATTAAGGACCAGGGAATCATACCCCCAAAAAGTAGATCAAATCCTCGCATTTTGGATAGTTTCAGTCTGGCTAAAGTCCCCTTTTCCACTTCCCTGGTGAGACTAGCAGCTACGGTGGTTGCCAGTAGAAGTATGGCAAATACAATCATACCAGGGGCAATGAAGTCGAAGGTGGTGAAATTCTGAGTTCCTGCAATAGGCTCAACTTTAGAGCTCAGATATTGAACGGGCTGGGCCCCTGGTGTTCCTTTAACAGCATTCTGGGTTTGGATTACCACATCATCCTGATATTGAGCTAAAACACCCACCAGAATACCTTGAGAGACTCCAAAATTGATAAATCCCGTATCACCCCGAATAATAAGAGTAGAAGAAATGTTAGAAGAAGAGGAAGCTGCAGATAAAGGGTTAGTAGTGGACAGTATGGTGCTATTAATCAATGCCACCACTGACTGGGAGAAATTTTCTGGTATTATTAATTCTGCATCGATTTTTCTGGTCTTCAACTGCTGGTCAGCCTCGCTTTCACTGATTTCAGTAACATTGAACAAATATACATCGCTATTCTGGTACTTTGCTTCCTTTAAAATCTGGGTAAGATTGTTACCAAAATTAGTGCTCTGATTATTCAAGGGCATATTAGCACCCTGATCATAGTTGACTATGGCCAGGTTATAGGGTGTGTTGGCCTGCCCCATACCTCCAAAGGCAAATCCAAATACCAGCATGAATAATATTGGAAACAGTAAAATAAAGAACAGACCTCTCCTATCTCGCAATAATTCCTTTAAATCTTTAATGGCTATGCTTAAAAATTTCATTTTTACTCCCTCAGTCTGGTTCCGGTCAGTTCTATGAAAACATCTTCTAGAGTGTTTTGTCTCATGGAAAGATCAGCAATGCGAACATCTTTTTTCTCAACGCTCTCCATTATCTGGGGAAGTTTGCTCATTGCATCCAGAGCCCTTAAATTTATCACTCCCTCTACTTCAATAACTGATAAGACATGCTCCATTTCCTTGAGGATTTGAATAACTTCCTGGTTCCTCTTGGCATCGGAAATTGTTATCTCCACCACATCCCCCTCTCCAATTTCCTTTTTAAGGTTATCTGGAGTGTCCAGTCGTAGAAGTTTACCATGATCTATGATTGCCACTCGGTCTGAAAGTCTGTCTGCTTCATCCATAAGGTGTGTGGTAAGTATCACTGTTTTACCCTCATCATCCCGCAGGGAACGGATGTATTTCCACAGTACCCTGCGTGATTGGGGATCTAGACCTTCTGAAGGCTCATCAAGTACTACTATATCTGGAGCGTGAATAACTGCCAAAGCCAAGTTTAAACGGCGCTTCATACCTCCAGAAAGATTTTTAACCAAAGTATCTGCTTTTTCTTTGAGAAAAAGGTCATCCAATAGTTTATCAGCCCTTTTTTTAAGAATATCTTTAGGTACCTCATACATATCCCCCATGAGTTTAAGACTTTCTTTACAGGTTAAATTTTCCCATAGAACGATTTCCTGTGGACAGATACCAATTGAAGACCTGTTCATGAACTTCATATCCTGACCGTCAATTAAAACCTGTCCACTGGTAGGTTTAAGCAGTCCCACCATCATATTTATGGAAGTTGTTTTTCCCGCCCCATTAGGCCCCAGGAATCCGAAAACTTCCCCCTCTTTTACCTGCAAACTCAGCCCATCTACCGCTCTAAAACCATCAAAATCCTTGATGATATCCTGAGTTTCTATTATATAACTGGCCATACCCATCCACCGTCATTTTCATTATCTAATTATAATAATACAACAATAATTAATGGAAAACATTCGTTATAAATATTTATTTAAATTCATTTGTTAAATTCTGAACTTACTTTTATCTAAATAAAGAAACAAATAAATATAAGTGATGTTATTTAAAAAATCGTAGGGGTAGGAATATGATAGAAAAAATAGAAATCGGTATGATTAATGAAACTGTCCATAATTTCCGCAAAGGCGAGTTCGGAGTGCAAAGCATAGAGATCGATGAAATTAGGGGCTTTATCGAAGTAGAATATGGTGCTCAGGAGGGAGGAGTAAAAAAGGTTATGATACCATTGGGAAATGTGGAGAAATGTGAGTTTATAGAGAAATTAGAAGAAAAACCAGAAAAAGAAGTAAAACAGGAAAAATAATCTTTTTAACTTATTCATTTAATCTCTATAATTTCGGACGATTATTTCATTTATACTACCCCTTCCTGAAGCATCTCGATTAATGTTCCTTTTTGCTGGAACTCTCTCCAGTTGGAAGTTATTATAAATGTTATCAAAATATGTATCCTTATAATTCTGATTTTTAGGGTCTGAATTGCTGAGCATTAATTTAGCTCCCCTTTTATCCATTTCTTTAAAGAAATCAGCCAGCTTGATTTGGTCTTCATCATTAAAACCTTCTTTAAAATAATTTGTAAACCGAGAGGTTGTGTTTAAAGGCCGATAAGGAGGATCAAAATATACAAAAGACTCTTTATTTATGTATTCACCTGAATATGTGAAATCTCGAGAAAATAAGTTAGTATCATGCAGAGCCTTAAAAACTTCGAGCAAATTGGACTCATCACATATTTTAGGATTCTTATAACGTCCAAATGGGACGTTAAACTCGCCTTTACTATTTTGACGGAAAAGTCCGTTAAAACAGGTTTTATTAAGAAAAATCAAATAACTTGCCCTTTTTATCCACCCTTCATGGTATTGATCATAGTTAAAATCATTCATCTGCCTATTATAAGCCTCTCTTATCTCATAATAATTTTTTTTACGGCAATCTTCTGATTTCTGGATGTGATCATCCTCAATTTCCCTTAATTTTTCTATCAATTCTTTATGATTGTTTTTTATAACTTCATAGGCAAGAATCAGTTCCTGATTCTTATCAAAAAGGAAAGCATCCTCAATCTTGAATTTATTTTTAAGGAAAAAAAACATCGCCCCTCCGCCTACAAATGGTTCCACGTACCGTGAAATGGTTTTTTTGCTAAGAATGTCAGAAGGTAATCTTTTTTCCAATTCCTCTAGTAGCTGACCCTTACCTCCAGCCCATTTCAGGAATGGTTTAGCATTAAAATTCATATTATTCATATACTTTCTTAGTAATCATATTTCTTTAATAATAAATCAGATAGAGCAAAAAGGATTTAGACGTTACATTAATTTTCGATATTATGCTTAAATTTAGATACTTTAATATTTTAGATTTTATGCTTAAATTTAGATATTATAATTATTTTTTAGACCTTATGCTTAAATTTCTAAATTAAACCCTAAAATTTATCATGATGAATCTTCTATAATCGATTTTGGAGCTCCACCCAGCACCACCAGAGCTTCAGCCTCAACAAAATGCAGTTTTGAAGGTACTATCAGACAGTGTAATGGGCCACCGAAATCTTCTTTAAGAAGTTTTTTTATTTTATCAGCACGTACCACGGGATCTGTTGCACCTGCCCTGGCCACCACCACCACCAGAGTATCTTCGCAAATAACATCTTCCTCTCTTTCCCTTTCCACTTTCATAAGATAATTCAACCCCTGGTTTGCAGTCATATAACGATCCAGATGGGCTTGAATATCCAGAAGAACCAAGGTATGCATCTCATACTTTAAATTATCTTTAATTACCAGATATGGTGAGTGAGGGAAGTAATTCTCCTGGGAGAAGGGGATAGTGGTGACTTTACCGAATTTATATGCCTGTAGGCCAGATATGCCTGGTGCTGCAGATAAAATAGATGATGAATGAATAACTGTGGTTTTAATACCTGCCTTTTTCGCCTGTATCATCATATCTGTATGAGTAGTTGCAACTAAAGGATCACCGGCACTTAAAAATGCAACATCTCTAGTTTTGGCCTGGATAATAGGTAAGTTCTCTTCTTCAACTTTTTCTCTGCTTAAAACTTCAATATCAATTCCTAACATTTCTTCCAGAGATTTTATATTACCTCCAAAAAGACGGGCAGTATAAAACTCAGCGTAAACAGTATCAACTCTTTTAAGAGCCTCTATTCCCTTTAATGATATATCTTTTTCATCATAAAGTCCCAATCCAATGAAATAAAGCATGAAAAATACACCTTTTTTCTATTTTGTGTTTTAATTATATTAATTCTATAAGACTAATCTGTTTATATTCAAATGGGGTTGATTTCAAAATTAATATTAAATAAGATTAATAATTTACTGAATAAGTATTTTATAAGTAGAAATAATTTTAAATTAATAAACTTTATAGTTTTTTATCTTCTATTAATTAAACAGAGAAAAATTTCCCTATTAAACCACTTTGATAAGGGTAAATTATTCAGTTTTTCTATTTCCAGTTAGAGGAATCATATGATTGGTTTAAAAATTCCCAAAAGACGTGCAGATGAAATCCGCAGAACTCTGATAAAGCA
>MVQZ01000280.1 GCA_002067565.1 Methanobacterium sp. PtaU1.Bin242
CAACATCACACCACTCGCATCATCAACTCCATGTTTCGCCGTTGTCTATATAAACTTCTAAGCCGTGGATTGATACAACCCCAAACCATTTATCACTATGATGATGTGGATGTTCTATCCGCTGCCCGAGCTCAGGAAGGTTATATACAGAATATGATCCGAAGACTGGATAATCGTGAGCTTTTCAAGACGGTTTACTCCCTTAAACTTGATGAAATTCCCAATCCAGAAGCAGTATTCCAAATTAAAGAGACCAATATCAGAAAGATTGAAGAAGAAATTTCAGAGGACCTGGATGTTCATAAAGACTTGGTGATAATGGATATTCCTGAATATCCTAATTTTGATGAAATGAGCACTCTAGTATCATTAAATGGAAATACTGATGTTAGAAAATTGGGAGATATATCCTCTATTGTAGGTGCCTTAAAGGAGGCTCGTTTTAATCATGCTGATCTATGCATATACCTGCCAGAAGAAAATGCTGAAAACACCAATAAATTTCCCTTTAGAAACTATCTACCCCTTTAATAATCCTTAGGTAAAATTAACAGATAATTTACATATAAATCTCTAATTACTCATATTAAAATCAATGACTACCTAATCAGTGCTTGTAACTTTCCTGAATTAATAATTAACTAATTAATAAACAATAATTATTTTAAGCTTTAATGTATCCAAAGAGAAAATTTTAAAGGTGAAAAATTATGATAATTGTGGCCATCACCGGTGCAAGTGGAGTAATATATGGAGTAAGACTTCTTGAAGTTTTAAAAGAGATTCAAGAGGAAACCACCCTTCTGGTAACAGAACCCGCCCAGATAATCCTGGAATATGAAATGGGAATCAATGAAGAATATCTTAATGGACTGGTTAACAGATGTTACAGTGCAGATGATCTTACCACCACTATAAACAGTGGGTCATGTCGTTTTGATTCCATGGTAATAGTGCCCTGCACCATGAAAACCATATCTGCCATTGCTGATGGATATGCCAGTAACGCGGTGACCAGGACTGCTGATGTGGTTCTTAAAGAAAGAAGAAATCTGGTGATTGTACCAAGGGAAACACCTCTTCGTTCGGTTCATCTGGAGAACATGTTAAAAATAAGCAGGGAAGGTGGGGTGATATTACCAGCCATGCCTGCCTTTTATCACCGTCCGGAGAAGATCCAGGATATGGTGGATTTCGTGGTGGGTAAAATATTGGATGTGTTAAAAATCGATAATCATCTTTATCAGCGCTGGCAGGGAGAAATACCATGATTCCAGACCAAGATTTCATAAAAAAACAGGATATTCCCGGCCCTACCAAGGAAGAGGTACGTTGCCTGGTTATGTGCAAATCACAAGTATCATCAAAGGATGTGGTGGTTGATGCGGGCTGTGGTACCGGTGGTCTCACTCTGGAATTTGCAAGACGAGCAAAAAAAGTTTACGCAATAGATAAAAATCCAGACGCCATTAAGGTAACCCGGTTGAATCTGCAGAAACACCATCTGGAAGGTAATGTTCATCTTATTGAAGGAAACGCCCCCCAGATTTTGAATGAAATCCCTGATTTTGATATTCTTATGATTGGAGGAAGCAGCGGAGAATTACCATCCATAATAGAAAAAGGATATCAGAAACTTAAAGATAATGGTAGAATTATGGTTACAGCTATCCTCCTTGAAACACGTGTTGAAGCCGTGAAAGCCATGTCAGATTTAGGTCTGGTGGTGGATGTTATTGATGTTTCCATTTCCAAGGGAAGAATAATTGAAAGAGGAACCATGCTGGAAGCCAGAAATCCTGTGACTATCATTTCTGCTCATAGATAACATAACAGAATAATAAGAATATAATAAAAAATTCTAATAATAAATTTAAAAAAAAGATAGATAATCAGAGGAATTATAATGAAATTATCTAAATATTTAGGTTGGAGAGTCCGGCTGGGTATGCTGCTGATAATAATATCTGCAATACTCTACTTTGTTAATTTTATGATCTTCCATGATGCCAGTCATATATTATTCTATATAGCCATCGACACTGCCTTTCTACCCATAGAGGTTCTGGTGGTGGTTTTAGTGATAGAAACAGCCATCAGCGAAAGAGAAAAAAGCATCCTTCTTGAAAAGTTAAATATGGTTATTGGAACCTTTTTCAGTGAAACTGGAACTGACCTGATGAATAAGATATCACAGTTCGACTCCAACACCGAGCAGATCAGGCAAGATCTGGTGGTGCGGGATGATTGGCAGGATAAAGATTTCATAAACGCTTTTAAAACCATTAAAAATTATGAATATAATCTGGACATTAGTGCTGATGAAAAATCCATATTATTTTTGGAGCATCTTAAAGACTTTTTAAAAAGTAAAAGGAAATTTTTACTGGCTCTGCTGGAAAATCCCAATCTCCTGGAGCATGAAACCTTCACCGAACTTTTAAGGGCAGTATTCCATCTTACTGAGGAGCTGGATAAACGAGAAGATCTAAGACATTTACCGGCCACTGATTACAACCACCTGAAAGTAGATATTCAACGAGTTTATGGGCTTTTAATTAATGAATGGCTGCAATATATGGAGCATTTGATGAATAACTACCCTTATCTATTCAGTTTTGCTTTAAGAGTTAATCCATTTGATCCTAATGCTAAAGTGGAGATAGGTGACTGATTTGGTTAATGTATTAAATAAAACCAATATTAAGCTGAACTGAACTATTATAGTAACCTTTTTAAGTAAGCATATTAATAATAATTAAAAACTAAATGTGGTTGATTTAATGGAGAGTTTAACTCTCATACAGTATAGAAAAATGGTTGATACAGTAATAGAGTTTAAGAAGCTAAATGGAGAAATGCCCGAGTACACCGTTATCGATGGATGTCGAATCGACAAGGAAGACTTCATTGATATGATAGAAAGGGTGAACAAATTCTTCTTGGAAATGGGAAGAAATCCCGGAAGAATTGAGATTGGAAGAACAGATTTTAATGTGGGTAAAGTTTTAGTCCACTAAAATCAGATAAATTCCATCAAAAATCATTAAAAAAACTTCTCCAGAACATGTTCATTAAAGAGATCTCTCTCTTTAATTTTTAAAAATAATAAAATAAGAGTTGTTTTTATCTCTTTTATTCATTTAAATAGTTTTTTCTTTTATTTAGTTCATTAATTACTTCTTCAATGTCTTCTGGTTTATTAAGGTTTTTTAAGGAATGGCCTGATTCATCTAGAGATTCAGCTTCTATATATCTAACATTTATAATTTTAAGCAGGGAATTAACATCCCTCTTTCCCTCT
>MVQZ01000281.1 GCA_002067565.1 Methanobacterium sp. PtaU1.Bin242
ATAATGCGTGCATCCTTCATTTTATTATCCTCCGATATGTACTTAAAAAATTAAATTATAAGGGTTTTTTATTTTTATAGAGATTTCCCTTATTAATTTTACAAAGAGATAAAAGTCTCTTATTTATTTACTTTTCATTTGTAATAATAAATATAAAAAACTTTTGATTTTATAAGAACACATCAAGTGAACTCTGTTTGGACTTGTCACTTTCAAATAAGGAGTTTATACTGAATTCAATTAACTCTATTCTCTGGATCAGATAGTTATCTATGGGATATTTTTTGGATAAATCCTTGGAAATATCCAGATATTTAACTACAGAGCCCTTTGATATGCTTAAAATAAGATTCCCACCACAAACACACTCTCCTGAAAGTGGCATTCTTCGATATTTCTTGTTACATTTGGTGCAGCGTACTTTCTGCCGGGCAAAGGCCCTGATATTTCCCGCCATATCTGGAAGGAAATGAGAGTTCAACACACCCTCCACCACTCCTTTCTGGTCCACGGCACGTATTTTTTCAGCCAGTTTAATCTGTTCATCCACCTTTTCTTTCATAGTGGGTAGCATCTTATATAGGGACTGTTTAGGGCCGCTGTGGATGCTGGATGTGAAATGGGAGAAGATCAATCCATGGTATTGTTCATCTGTTCCCAATCTCCTCTTAACGTTATCCACATGGGGCAGAATTTCGGATGGTTTCTTGAACTCCAGGGATTCCTGGTATAATAATAGAGGAAGCTGGGCCATGGTATCTATGTTGTGGGATTCATCATCTATCTCCTCAGGATCTATACGGGATGACAAAACCAGCGGAGCGTCCATACGACCTCCTCGAGAGCTGGGCAGATAAACTTTGGAGAAATTTAACAAGGCATCAAGAAGAAGCATTATAGAGTCTTCGTCACTGTCACAGTTTCTTCTTTTAGCTGAATGGAAGTAGGGATGGGCGTAACATGCTGAAGCTTTGGTGAAACCTATTATTCGTCCCAGAACTCCGGCAGAGGTGTGGGGGGCTAAACCCACTACCAGTTGTCCCACCAGATCCTGTTTATCTTTAACTTGATAAAATCGGTCCTGTTTGTAGAACTTTTCCAGAAGATCATCCACAAAGTGGGATACTTTCACCAGATATTGGGCGCAGTTTTCGGATATCACCACATCTTGTATCTTTATTTCCACTATTTGTTCATTACTGTGCAGTTCTTCTCCATTAATGTCATGAGTGTATCCCAGTTCTTTCAATCTTTGATAATTCACTTTTATTTCACTGGGGATGAAGTGGGTGAGTGGAAGGTTGGTGGAATCATGTCTTATGGTGGCGTCTTTAAAGGTGAACACCTCATTTTTAGCTCTTAATATCCCCTTTTCCAGAGGTTCTGGGAATTTTTCTTCGGATATCATCCCAATAACCCCTTTTATTTCATCCATTTTTCTTATACCCACATTTCCATAGGCTTTTTTCAGAAGATGGGCTAAGTTGACCTTTTTTTTCCCAGAACCAGTTGGTATTGCTTTACCTCCGCAGGAAGGACAGATTGCCTGCATGGATCCAATACCACATTGGGTGCACCGACAACGGGCGATGTCCACAGTAATACTACCTTTTTTAGCGGCATCAACGATGTTACGTCTGCTACCTCCATTGGTGCCAATAGGGAACAGGGCGTGGGGTGCGGGTTTCATCATCCTTTCCTTGGTTTTCTCTGGTCTTCCCACCCTACCACCAAGATAGATAGGTGATTTGGCCATTATTTTCACCGGAGATACCTTATTTATAGCATCCACAGTTTTAATATCTTTTTCTGGAGTCAGAGGTTCAGTAAGAGTGTTTAGAAGTGCGTAGGCATCATCGGAGTTTATAATAATTTTATCATCTTCAACTTGATGTTCCACTCCTAAAATTTCCAATATTCTCTTTTCAGGCTTCAAATCCAGTATAATTTCATTTTCAATCTCCAGATCAGACGCGTTGTCCAGTAACCATTTCCGGATAACATTAATTTCCTCAACAGATGCGTCATGATAGAAATAAGTGTACTGGGGGTGTAATGGGATGTTATATTTTTTTGAAAGTTGGAAGGCATGTCTGGAACTGATTGGATCATTTTTAAGAGATTCTAAGTCTAAATCTTGGGGATTACCCTGGTACTGGGGGGAGTTTTGGATAGTCTGTATCCACCATTCCTCACACCATCCGGATGGAAGTAAAACATGGTTATTACGCAGAAATTCACCATAAGCCACAAGCATATCTCCTAAAAATAGAATTTCATCCACATCACGTTTTATGGATTTTGCTTCATCCTCGTTTTTAACTTTTAAAACTGAGCCATCTTTTAATTTTACAATTGGGCCTTCTATGGTGTCACAGGGCACTACGCAGTTTCCTTTGCCTGGTCTTTCTATCTTCATTTGGGTGCCCACGGCTAAAAATTCCAGAATTTGCATGGTGGCGGGATGGACTCCCATGGCAGCCAGACCACTGTTTCTGGATCTGCCATACCTTAAACGGAAACCTCCTTTAGCCTGGGGATAAGATAACACTGGTCTTCCGCCGATAATATCCTGCATGTATTTATCATCAACTTTGGAGTCTTCTCCCTCTTTTTTCTCACTCTTCTGGTCTTTGGAGAATTTCTCTAGCCAGTACCATCCACTTATATCCAGTTTTTTAGCGTATTTCCTTACTTTAGGGGCTTTCTGTATAACTCCCTCTACCATGGCCAGTAGAGCCCCTCCTCTTAGTTGATTGGTTTCAACCCGTTCTAAGTCCCTATGAGACACTTCAACATGGTCAGTGGGCTCTCCAGTCACCTCTACTGGTATGTTTTCAGCAGCTATCCTCACTTCATCAGGGGTGGGTGAGTACTGGAGATTGGTGACTTCTGATTCGTAAAGCTCCACCTCTTCTACATAACGCTCTATTTCCCTTTCTTTGGGTTTATAAGGATCTAATTCCAGTGAAATCCTAATATAATCAGCTATAAGCACAGCTAACGCTGCGGCAGTCCCTCCTGCACTTCTTATTGGTCCTGCAAAGTATACAGCCAAGTACCATCCCTGATCAAAGTTTCTTTTTATTTTTAGCTTGGCAATTCCCTCTAAAGGGGCAGCTACCACACCCTCGGTTAAAATGGCCAGAGCGGTTCTTATGGCCTGATCAGATTTACTCTCCTTAACTTCTAAACTATCCTCTTTCCCTTCTACATCTGGTTTGGTTACTATTTCTTTGGCTATTTGGAAAGCAACTTCTTCTCGGGACATTTCATCTTCTAATTCTTTTATCCTGCGGGCTATGCCTTCGGGTCCCACCAGCCCCTCTACCCTTTCTGCCAGATCCTTAGCCAGGGGTATTTCGGGTTCAGTTTCTATATCATGACCTTTAGATCGGGCTTCTTTAGCAATGGTGTATAATTTGTCTGTTTCTGCTTCTAAACTCTCGAAATATCCCATAAACAGTCCCTCATTTTTTAAGTAAATTTTTTTTTGTTTATCTTAAATTTACTTTTTCTCCTTTATTATTCAGTTTTTTTATCTAAATTTAGTCTATCTTTTCTCTTTTGCTATATTATGCAACATGAACTATAAACTTTGCTGTGAACTTAATAAGTTTCACAAACAGATTTAAAGATTTATTTAGCATTTAAATAGCTTATAGGT
>MVQZ01000282.1 GCA_002067565.1 Methanobacterium sp. PtaU1.Bin242
ATGAAGAGAAAATTAAAGAAGCAGGAGCTTTAGTTTACTATGCAGCGGTAAATCAGAAGAATAATAAAATATACACCTCATCATCCAGGGCTTTAGCACTGGTAGCTGCCGAAGAAAGCATAGCTGAGGCAGAAGAAATTTGTGAAACATCCACCAGATATGTGGAAGGAGATGTTTATCACAGACGGGATGTAGGCACTGCTCAGCTTATAGAAAAAAGAATAAAACATATGCAGAAGATAAAAAATCCATAATAACATAATTCATGAATAATATGCGGATTTAAATCCCCTGGATCATCAATTGACATTAATATTTTCATTTGATCTGGAAAAATAATTTGCTTTCTAAATTTAATAATTTTTTTTTGATAGTAAATTTTAAATAAAGGCTTTATAAGATATTTTAATCTAAAAAAAGGAATACCCACAAATGAGGGATGGAGAATAATGAAACATCTTTTATCAGTAACCGATATCCAGCAGGATATATTTAACATACTCCAACTAGCGGAACAATTGAAAAAGGATCCATGGGGTCATCAAATTTTAGATAAGAAAGTTCTGGCAATGATATTTGAAAAAGCATCCACCAGGACCAGAATCTCATTTGAGGTGGCCATGTTCCAGCTGGGAGGGCACGCCCTTTTTCTATCTAAATCCGACCTGCAACTGGGTCGGGGAGAGCTGATAGAAGACACAAGCAGGGTTATGTCACGTTATGTAGATGGGGTGATGATCAGAGCCGTAGAACATTCTGACGTGGTAAATTTCGCACAACATTCAGATGTGCCAGTGATAAATGGCCTTACTAATCTGGAACATCCCTGTCAGGCATTAACCGATATTTTCACTATTTTTGAAAAGAAAAAGACTTACAGAGTTCACTTGACCTTTGTAGGTGATGGAAACAACGTATGCAATTCATTGTTACTTGCTTCATCCCTGGTAGGTATGGATATGACGGTTGTATGTCCTGAGAGATATGAACCAGATGTCGAGATAATAAATAAGGCTAAAAGTTTCGCTCTCAAATCCGGATCCCAGATAGAAGTAACCAACAACATTTCAGAGGGTATTAAAGACGCAGATGTGGTTTATACTGACGTTTGGGTTAGCATGGGTGAAGAAAACGAGACAGACAAGCGATTAAAGGTATTAAATGATTATCAGGTAAACAGTGAAATTTTAAATCTTGCTAATCCTGATGCAATAGTAATGCACTGTCTACCAGCCATAAGAGGCCAGGAAATCACTGAAGATGTGATAAGCTGTGATCAGTCTGCAATATGGGATCAGGCAGAAAACCGATTACATGTTCAAAAAGCCATACTATACACTCTTTTAGGAAAATTTTAGCCAGTATCAAGATTTTTTAAACTTATTTTCTTTCACCTAAATATCTAAATTTAAATAGTTCTTCGTATAGGTATCTAAATTATTAAATAATCTTCCTTTGACAAAGTATCAAGATATTAAAATTATTTTCAGCCAGATTTTCTTAAATTGGTTACATTGATTCTGGAGCTTCAATTCCCAGAAGATCCAGACAGTTTTTGATGGTTATCCGTGATTTGTCCACTAAAAACACTCTTAATATTTCTTCTTCTGATCCTATAACCGGCAGTGATTTGTAGAACTTGTTAAAGGCACTGGCCAGATCCAGGGAGTATTGGGCTATTTTATGCACCTTCCTGGTTTGGGCTGATTCTTCTATCACCGAAGTAAACTGTGATATGGTTTTTATCAACTCCATTTCAGAATTTTCCAGCTGATAATGGTCTAAAATGTTTTCCAGATCAATGGTGGCATCAAATTTCTCGGCCTTCTGCAGTAGTTTACAGGCTCGGGCATGTGCATACTGAATAGAGGCGCAGCCCCTCTCAAAGCTTAAAGCCTCATCCCATTTAAACACCATATGCTTTTCTGGCGATAGACGAGCTATATAATATCTTATGGCTCCTATACCGATCTTTTCGGCGATTTCCGCGATTTCAGTTCCATCTAGATCAGTTCTTCTTTTTTTAATCTCTGCTTTAGCTCTTTCTACAGCTTCCGTCATAAGCTGGTCTACGCTGATAAACACTCCTCTTCTGGTGGACATGGAGCCTTCAGGGAGGGTTATGAATTCATAAAATATAACTTCAGGAGATTTAACATCTAAAAATCCCAGGGCTAATCGAATCTGGTCGATAGCTAGTTTATGATCCGATCCCAATATATCAATAACCACATCACCTTTCCTAGATTTCTCCAGATGATAAGCCAAGTCTCTGGTGGAGTAAAGGGATGTACCATCGGATCGCATTAGTACCAGCTCTTTTTCAATGCCAAAGTCCTTCAGATCCAGATATAGAACCTCATTTTCCTTGGTATATCCACTATCCTTAAGTTTCTCTATGACCTTTTCTACAGAACCATCCCTAACATACTTGCTCTCCCATATAAAAGAGTCATGATTAACATGCAGACGTTTAAGAGTGGGTTCCATTCCTTCTAGACAGGAATTAACTGCTTCTTTGAAAATAAATTCAAGAAGAGGATCTTCACCCCCCTCATATGTTATTAACAATTGACTTATCTCATCAATAAGCTCTGGACGTGCTTTTAACTCCTGATTTACCCGGAAATACAGTTTTCCTATCTGATGATCCTTCTGATTTTCATCCACAAGAACTTGTAGATATAATATATTTTTCAGAGCATTTACATATTTTTCCTCTAGCGCATCTAATTCTGGACGGTTTTTAAGTATCTGTTCTGCCCATAAGTAGGGATCATAATTTATCTGCTCTTTATAAGATGTTTCTGCTGTTTTCTCGTCAAATTTAAGGTTGAACAATCCCCATACTACCATGGCTATTTGCCGGCCCATATCATTAACGTAATACTGTGTTTCCACTGTGTATCCTGCTCTCATCAACACTCGATTTAAGGAGTCGCCTATTATTGAATTTCTGATATGTCCAATATGAAGTGGACCGTTAGGGTTTGCTGAGGTGTGTTCTAATATTATTTTTCTATTTTTAATTTTCAGATTCCCGTAACCTTCATTTATGGAGTTTAAAACTAATTTTGAGAATTTCTGGTAGTCTATAAAAAAGTTAAGGTAAGGTCCTTTTGATTCTACCTGGTCGAAATTCTCTGGTTTAATAAATACCTTCAGTATATCCTGGGTAATTTCTACCGGAGATTTTTTAAGCTTACCTGCCAATTCAAAGGCTACAGAACTGGCTAAATCTCCCATTTTGGCATTGGGAGGTTCTTCTACAGGGATATTATCTGGAACTTCCCAGTCCAAAGTATTAATAGCATCTTTAATTGAGTTTACGACGTCTAATTTTAATTTTCTATACATTAATTCACCTTATAAACTTAACATTACTTTAAAAAATGTTATTTTAGAATATGGGGATGAATAATTAATATTCTTAATAATAGCTTATATCCCCAATGATTATAGATTTGTATCCAGAAAATGGAACAAGTAATAAAAAGAGTTTTAAACCCTTATTTATATATATCTAATTTGATTAATCTTATTAGGATTGTTTTATCTCCTGTTACAATCCTTAGACTACAATCCTCTAATCCAGAGGGTTATATAACCTATTTTCGGTATTACAAAGGGAGTTTCTCCTGGGTTTTTACCAAAGGACACTACCTTGGATTGGACTTGTTCTGGATATACTGCTACTGGATCCGGCCCGGGATTGTTATCACCTTTGGTAATATAGTACAGCCTCCCATCAGGCGCGTTTCCTTTATAAATTATACGGTGGATCACTGGTTCTGGGAACCATGTGGCGTCGTAGATTACGATGTCTCCTACACTCAATTTTGTGGTGTCTATTTCATGTATACCAAATAAATTAGCTTTTTGAACGACAACCACATCGCCCCTGTAAAAAACAGGTTCCATACTTCCAGAAACCACCACATTCAGGTGCTGGGCCAGAAGGATGCCTATCACTATAATAGCAACATAACTTAATATTTCGCGTGTATGAGACGTTTCAGACATTCAATTCACCTATTTTAATACTGCTCCTTCATCTGCAGAACTGACCATTTTCATATACCGGGATAACCATCCTTTAATTTTTCTTTCAGGTTTCACCGCATTTTTTAGCCTTTTTGCTATCTCATCTTCATCAACTATAAATTCCAATTTCCTTTGGGGAATATCTATTTTAACCATATCTCCATTTCTAACCACTGCCAAAGGGCCATTGGCAGCTGCTTCAGGAGATACATGTCCAATACACGGACCTCTAGTTCCTCCTGAGAATCGGCCGTCGGTTATAAGTGCCACAGAATTAATACCCCTTCCAGATATGGTGGAAGTGGGGTTCAGCATCTCCCTCATACCAGGTCCTCCTCGCGGACCTTCGTATCTGATGATGATCACATCTCCTTCCTGGATTTCACCCTGGTTAATGGCTTCCACACAATCTTCTTCACTATCGAAAACTTTTGCCGGACCTTCATGAGTCATCATATCTGCATCAACAGCACCTTGCTTAACAACAGAGCCATTAGGCGCTAAATTTCCCTTTAAAATGGCTAATCCTCCTTCTTTATGAACAGGATCATCTAATGGCCTAATTACAGTCGGGTCTAACACCATTGCATCTATAATGTTTTCTTTAAGGCTTTTACCAGTGCAGGTTATAACTTCATCATCTATTTTATCCTGAATAACTTTTAACACAGCAGGGATTCCACCAGCCCGATCCAAGTCAAACATGGTATGCTCTCCGGAGGGACTGATTGCTGTGATGTGTGGTATTTCTCGGGTTAAATTATCGAACAAGTTAAGATCAACCATAACTCCCTGATCTTTTAATTCATATGCTATGGCAGGTAAGTGCAGGGTGGTGTTGGTGGAACCTCCCAGGGCCAAGTCGATCTTCACTGCATTTTCAAAGGATTTCTGGTTCATTATTTTAGAGGGGGTGATGTTTTTCTCTAGAAGTTCTAATATCTTCTTTCCAGATGTCCGGGCAAGTTGGATTTTCCTCCCGGAAACAGCATGAGTAGTGGCACAGTAGGGTAAGCTCATACCCAGAGCTTCGGTAAGACATGCCATGGTATTGGCGGTGAAAAGACCGGCACATGACCCGGCACCAGGACAGGCGCAACGTTCCAACTCCTCTACCTCTTTTTCACTTATCTTTCCTGATGAAACAGCACCTACTGCTTCATAAACATCTATTAGATCCACTGCTTTGCCTTTATACTCTCCGGGTAGCATGGGACCTCCAGTGACCACAATGGAAGGTATATCTAGTCTGGCAGCGGCCATAAGCATTCCTGGAACTATTTTATCGCAGGTGGGGATCATAACCAGAGCATCAAGCTGGTGGGCTTGAGCCATGCTTTCCACCGTATCAGCCACGATCTCCCTAGAAGCTAGGGAATAGCGCATACCCTCATGATTCATGGCAATCCCGTCACAAATGGCCATGGTATTAAATTCGAATGGAACTCCACCTGCTTCACTTATACCTAATTTAACGGCTTCTGAAACTTTTTTCAAATGAATGTGTCCAGGTACTATATCCGTAAAGCTGTTAGCTACTCCTATAAATGGTTGTTCCATTTCTTCTTCCGTCAAACCACAAGCCCGTAGTAAAGATCGGTGGGGGGCCCTTTGAAGGCCTTTTTTTATGTTATCACTCCTCATTTCATCACCTGGCTCTGCATATTCTTTATAATTCTTAATAATAATCATAAAATTAAGAATCACAGAATATTGTTCTCTAATATCAGTATTTTTATTAGTTCATTATCATGTTTAAATTTAGTTTAAAAGATAAACATTTAAAGTTATGCCATAGTTGTCTGTAAGTATTAATTATTATCTGGGTTATTCCATTCTATTTATTTAGGATTCTTTAAAATTTTTTCTAATTGTACTAATCAATATAATTAACTGATCAATCTACATAGAGGTTTTAAAATTTAGGAATTACTAAATATCTTTAACTAATGATACATAAAAAGAACTGTATTCGGCTATAGAGAAATCATTCAAGGAATAATTAAAGAACTGTTCAATTAAATTAAAACAATTTTTATTAAAGGGTAAATATTATAACATCTCTTAAGTTATTCTTAGAGGATTATTTTATAATTATTACTATAAATGGTTGTAGAAGGAATATTGATGAAGGATTTGATCACATTTTTATAATTTTTAAAAAAACATTCCACCCCTATAATGGCAGTATATAAATATTCATAGAGTGAAGTTATTTAGTATAGTTTTTTTAAAACAGTTTCTAAATAATCTTTTTAGTACAATTATTAACCTATTAGGTGATGAAATGAGGATACTTCTAATTCATTCTGATTATATAAAGTATAAAACAAAGTCTAAAACTAAAATAGCAGAAAAAATTGAGGATAAAAAGAAAGAAGGCAAGTTTGAAAATTCACTGGTTGTTTTCACCGCGGTAGAAAAGGAGGATGAGAAAAATCCAGAAGCAGTGGTTGAAAACGCCACATCAGAGATAAAGGATATCTTCTCTAAAGTAGGCGCGGAAACTATTGTAATTTACCCCTACGCACATCTGAGTTCATCTTTAAGTTCACCTGACACTGCCAAAAACATACTTAAAGATATGGAAGCCAGATTAATAAAAGATGGATTAAATGTGCAGAGAGTTCCCTTTGGCTGGTACAAATCCTTTGAGGTCTCATGTAAGGGCCATCCCTTATCTGAACTTTCAAGGACCATCATTGCCGAGGAAAAACCAAAAGAAGAAAAATTTGAAGATGAAAAATCACAATTCTACATCTTAAGTGAAGGAAAACTTCATGGCACTGATAACTATCCATATCAAAGCAGTGATCTGGAAAAATTGGTTGCATATGAGCTGGGTAAGTTGAAATCCTCTGGTGAGGAACCACCACATGTAAAGATTATGCGAGAGAAGAGTCTGGCTGATTATGAACCCTCTGCCGATGTGGGTCATTTAAGATGGTATCCTAAAGGCAGACTCATTCGTGATCTCTTAGCTGATTATGTGTACAATCTGGTTACTGAAAGAGGAGCCATGCCTGTTGAAACTCCTATAATGTATGATCTGGATGATGAGGCCATAAGAGTTCATGCTGAGAAATTTGGAGAAAGACAATATCGTTTGGGTACTAAAAATAAGGACCTCATGCTCAGATATGCTTGCTGTTTCGGTGCATTCCGTATACTGACCGACACCTTCCTCACCTGGAAGAACTTGCCCCTTTCTATTTATGAACTTTCCACTTACAGCTTCCGTTTAGAGAAAAGAGGAGAAGTAGTAGGTCTTAAAAGACTAAGGGGTTTCACCATGCCGGATATGCATACTGTCTGTGCTGATTTGAACCAGGCCCTTGCAGAGTTTGACCAGCAAATTGTGATGTGTGCCCAGACTGGGGGAGATCTGAATATAAATTACGAAGCCATCATGAGAGTAACCGCTGATTTCTTAAAGAATAATGAGGAATGGGTTTATCATGCAGCGGAAAAAGTAGGTAAACCTGTTCTACTGGAGATATTACCCAGAAGAAAACATTACTGGATATCTAAAATGGATTTTGCCGCCATTGACTATCTTGGACGGCCTATTGAGAATCCCACCATCCAGATCGATGTTGAAAGTGGAGAACGGTTTGATATAACTTACCTTAACCCTGAAGAAGAAGAAAATAATCCTATAATTATCCACTGCAGTCCTACTGGAAGTATTGAGAGAGTTATAGGTAGTTTACTGGAAAACAGTGCTATAAAAATGGCAGAAAAACCACCCATGTTCCCGGTATGGCTTTCACCCACCCAGGTGAGAATCCTGCCTATTGCAGAAAGACATCTGGACTTTGCCCTTAAATTGGCGGATGATCTTAAAGATGAGCAGGTACGTGTCGATGTGGATGACCGTCAAGAAACTGTTGGTAAAAAGATAAGGAATGCTGGAGGAGAATGGGTACCATATGTGATTGTGGTGGGGGATAAAGAATTGGAAGGCGGTCAGATGATGGTGAATGTCCGAGAAACCCAGCAAAAGGTCTTGATGGATAAAAAAGAATTAATCGACCGCATTCGAATGGAAACTGAAGACATGCCCTTTAGAAGACTTCCTCTATCATTGAAATTGTCTGGAAGAGTACAGTTTTAGTTTTATTTCTACTTTCTTATTTTATGGGGGGATCTTGTTTGGAAATTCCTGAATCAGAAATTGAAGCTTTTATTAGATTGAAGTATTCCTATGTCATTTTTTTAATTGGTATTTAGTGGAAAATGACAAATAACCATAGTATTATACACTATTAATAAAGAATTATGTAAAAATAATTCAATTGATATTTAAAATACAAAAATATCAATATAATAAAATTTAATGTTCTAAATGCTACTCATTTTCGATAAAAACCCTTAATAATTGTAAAAGTATATATATTATAACTTATAACTTATAATTTAGAACTTATAATCAAAGAGGAGGATTGTTAAATGACCGAGATAATTGCAATACTGAATCAAAAGGGGGGTTGTGGTAAAACTACCACTGCTGTAAATCTTGCTGCTGCTTTAGCCTTACTTGATAGGAAGGTTTTAGTTATTGACATGGATCCCCAGGGTAATGCTACAACTGGGCTGGGAATAGAGAAAAATGAACAAAATGTTACCGTATATTCGATTTTAACTGGACAGAACTCTCTTCAAGAGGCCATAGTAAAAACTGAGATATCTAGCCTGGATTTGGTCCCCAGTAACATATCATTAAGTGGGGCTGAAATAGAGTTGAGTAAAACCATTGGACCGCATTCCATATTAAAAGAATCTATGGATGGTGTGGAGAGTTCATATGATTATATCTTTATTGATGTGCCGCCGTCGTTGGGTTTGCTGACTTTAAACTCTATTGTGGCTTCTGATAGTGTTATAATACCTATTCAGGCGGAATTTTATGCTTTAGAAGGTATGGCTGATCTTATAAGGGCTATGGATCTGGTTGAAACTCGTTTAAACAGTCCTTCACCAATAAAGGGAATTCTTTTAACTTTATACGATTCCAGAACTCGCCTGGGAAGGGATGTTTATGATAATGTTAAGCAGTACTTTGGTGAGACAGAAAACATTTTCAAAACCACTATACCTCGCAATGTAAAGCTGGCTGAGGCTCCTAGCCATGGTAAACCCTGTATTGTTTATGATGATGAATGCAGTGGTACATTAGCCTATTTGAAGTTAGCTGATGAAATCATCAAACTGGAGGGTGTGGAGGACAATAAATGACCCCTAAAAATAAACAGGAAAGTGCGCTGGGGAAAGGGTTGGATGCTCTGATTAGACGGGATTATCTTGATGAAGAGGAAAAAAAGCAAGAAGCCAAAGTAGAAGCTGAAGAAAAAGTTCAAAAATCTATAGAAGAACAAACCAAAGCCACAGAAAGCACTGAAAAATCTCAGGATATCGAAAAAAAAGGTGGAGAAAAAACAGTTACTGAGGTTAATAAGTCACATGATTTGAGTTTCGATAATAAAATTGTGGAGGATGTGCTTTTAGAGGTCCATAAAAACCCCCGCATATCTTTATGGTCTGCTAAGTCAGCGGCAGTATTAAGGTTTTTAAAGAAAACCAAACCAGAATTCAGTATTAGTAATGAAGCATCTATCCTAATTGAAGCAGCGGTGAAAGAGAGGCATCCGGATATCTGGCAAGTTTTTGAAGAAAAGGGTTTATAATAACTTCTAACTTATAAGAAATAAGTAATAACTTATAACTTTTTAATTATAAGTCATAACTTTTAAGGTATAACTACGAACTTATAACTGATCAATTAAAACTTATAATTTTTAACTTAGATCTTATTAGAGGATCAATTATAACTTATAACTAAATAACCATAGTAATAAAAAGCCCAAAAAATAGTAAAATTTAGAATTCAAGTCTAGATTGAAAGGTACTGTTAAGTTTGACGAATGGTTCGGCTCTATTTACAACTACACCTATATTTTTCAATTCTTCTAACTTTTGGAAACATTTTCCCATTTTCCTTGCATGTATAATTCTTCGAGCGGATATTTTACCTATTCCCGGAACTCTAATAAGCTCTTTATAGGGTGCCTGGTTAATTTCCACTGGGAAAAGTTCTTCCTTGGATAAGGCAGCGTAATATTTAGGGTCCCGGTCCAAGTTCAGATTTCCTTCATCATCAAAAACCAGCTCTTCCAGATTAAATCCATATGAATTAAGTAGATAATCTGCCTGATAAAGTCTGGGACTCCTTTTTGGATGGGGTTCTTCATGAGAATCCAGAGGTGTATTTTTCATTGCTTCAAATGGGCTGAAATAACTTCTTTTAAGATCCATTTCCTGATTTAACCAGTTGGCCCTCTCCAGTATCTGCTGATCTGTCTCCTCTGCTGCACCCACTATAAACTGTGTGGTCTGTCCAGAGGGAGCCATATTCTTATTTCTCTTCAGTAATCTTTTGATCCATTTCATGCGTCTTATGATGTCAATTTCATAATTTTTAGTGCTGCTAAGTTGTTCAAGACCTTCAGGGGTAGCAGCTTCTATATTTACACTTACTCTGTCAGCAAGACTAACAGCTCTCTTTATAAGCTCATAAGAACTTCCTGGAAGAATTTTAAGATGGATATAACCCTGATATTCATGTTCATTACGCAGTTTCCCGGCCACTTCTACCATATTCTCCATGGAACTTTCAGCATCTTGAGGAATTCCTGAACTTAAAAATAACCCTTCCACTAATCTGTTTTCATAATAATCGAGAAAAATAGAGGTAATGTCCTCTGGAGAAAATTCCACCCTGTTTATTTGATGCTTGTTATGGTTTATACAATAACGACAGTCATTTGAACATTTATTAGTCATTAAAACTTTAAATAAAGGCACAGTACAGCCATTTGATGTAGTGGCATGATATATTCCTGGTATTTTTCCAGATAATAAATTTTCCAGATTAGGTTTAATGTAGCTGCATCGATCGTATTTGGCACTTTCACCCAGGATTTCCAATTTTCTGGTAATATTCATCATATTATGATCAGATGAAAGATCTTAATTAAAATTTAGGTAGTTTCAATTTTCTGGATTATAACATCATTTAAATAAAATCATTTTCATTAACTATATTTATGAGATTAGTTCTTGCAGGAACAGGAAGCGCCGTAGGGAAAACCACTATCTCTACCGGGATAATGGCAGCTTTATCTGAAGAATATAGGGTTCAACCATTTAAAGTAGGCCCAGATTATATTGATCCAACTTATCATACACTGGCAACTGGAAACTATTCCCGTAACCTGGACTCCTTTTTTATGTCAGATCCTCAAATCAGGGAAGCATTTGAAAGGGGTATGAAAATTTCTAAATCTCACTTTGGAATCATCGAAGGGGTAAGAGGTCTTTATGAAGGTATAAGCCCCACAGGTGATGTAGGAAACACAGCTTCCATCTCTAAAGCATTAGATTCCCCGGTAGTGCTTATCTTAAACTCTAGAAGCCTGGTTAAAAGTGCTGCTGCGATAGTTTTAGGATTCAAGACCCTTGATCCCACAATTAATATACAAGGGGTCATTCTTAATCAAGTAAAAAACAGAAAACACTACCTTAAGACCAAGGAAGCAGTTGAAAAACTCACTGATACCAATGTAATTGGAGGAATACCTCGAAGTGATTCAATAAAAGTGGAAGACAGACATTTAGGCCTGGTTCCTGCAGTG
>MVQZ01000283.1 GCA_002067565.1 Methanobacterium sp. PtaU1.Bin242
TAAATAAAACAGATTTAAAAAATACCATTGAGTTAGCCATTTACAAACATCAGATGGAAAGTAAATTAATAGAAAGTGAGAAATTCTACAGAAAGCTTTTTGAAAATATGCTGGAAGGGTTTGCCCATTGTAAGGTGATTTTCGATGAACAGGGCAATCCTGTGGATTGGATTTTTCTCGATGTTAACAGTTCATTTGAACGATTAACCGGGCTGGAAAACATAATAGGAAAAAGAGTCATGGAAGCAATTCCCAGTATTAAGGATGTAAATCCAGAACTTTTTGAAATTTGCTGCAGAGTTGCTCTTACCGGTCGATCAGAAATATTTGAAATTTTCATCAAACCTATTGAGATCTGGCTGAACATATCAGTTTTCAGTCCGGCAAAAGAACACTTTGTAGTGGTTTTTAATGATTTTACTGATAATAAAGTTGCTGAAGAAAGAATAGAGAGATTATACAGGCTTTATGCAACTTTAAGCCAGATAAATCAGTCAGTAGTTAGAATTAAAGATAAAAAAGAATTATTTGAAACTATCTGTAAGGTTTGTGTAGAATTTGGGAAATTTAGAATGGCATGGATTGGTTTAATAGATGAAAATGGCAATATCAGACCGGTAGCACATAGCGGCTATGAAGATGGTTATCTGGATAAAATTACCATAAATGTCAAGGATAAACCATCCCTAAACAGACCCACAACGTTAGCGGTTAATAATGGTAAGGTTACTATAATTGAAGATGTTAAAAAGGAGTTGTATCGGGAGTGGTCTGATGATGCTCTGCTTAGAGGGTATCGATCCTTAGCGGTTATTCCCCTTAAATTAAAAGGGGATGTTGTGGGGAATCTTTACATATACGCTTCAGAGCCTGATTTTTTCAATGAGGATGAAATTGATTTAGCAGAAGAGATTGGAACTGATATATCATATGCCATGGATTCCATTGAGTCAGAAAAAGAGCTTGAAATCGCAAATAAGGCTTTATCTGAAAGTGAGAGAAGCTACCGTGAATTGGTGGATAATTCCATGGTTGCAGTTTATAAAAGCAACCTTCAAGGCCAAATATTATTTGCAAATGATGCGATGGCTAAAATCTTCCATTTTAAAAGCGTTAAGGATTTGAAGGAAATAAATGTCATTAATTTATATTCAGATCCAGCGGATCGGGAGAAAATACTTGAAAAACTGAAAAAAGAAGTTAATATTGGCCAATATGAACTGAAGATGAAATCCAACACAGGTGAAATAATAAACATTATCCTCAGCGCTAACCTGTCAGACGGCATGATATCAGGTATGATGATGGACATCACCAGACGTAAAGAAGCAGAAAAGAAGATTCAAACCCAATATCATATCATACCCTTGAAGGTATTATGGGGAGCAGTAATAGCCCAATTTTTTCATTGAACAGGGAATATAACTATACCAGCTTTAACCAGAGTCATGCAGTGCTGATGAACTCTTTATATGGTGTTAACATCGAAATCGGGAAAAATGCGCTGGATTATATAACCATTGAAGAAGACAGATTAAAATCCAAATCTAATTTGGATAAAGCCTTAAATGGAAGTCAGTTTACTATAGATGCATGTTATGGGGATGAAACACAATCACGATTATATTTTGAAATTTCACATAATCCCATTAAAAATAAAGAAGGGGATGTTGTGGGTGTGGCTTTATATGCCCAGGATATTACCCAACGCAAAAAAATGGAAAAAAATCTTAAAAGAAGTGAGGAAAGATTTAGGGCTCTTATTTATAATTCAACGGATCTGATTAGAATACTGGATAATGATGGATTGATAATTTTTGATTCCCCTTCTTCCCAGCGTATTCTTGGCTATCGGGAGGGATACTTCATTGGAAAGAGTCCTCTGGACTTTATTCATCCCGATGATCAGCTCAAGGTCAAAAATGATTTGAAGGAGGTTTATAAAAAACAAAATCCCGGAATTCCCACTGAGTTCAGGATCAGGAAATCTGACGGCACATATATCCCGGTTGAGACTGTTGCTCAGAATCTTACAGATGATCCTGCAGTAAATGGTGTGGTCGTTACCACGCGCCCCCTAACTGAACGAAAAAAGGCTGAAAAAGCATTATTAGAATCAGAACGAAGGTTAACAGATATAATTGATTTTTTACCTGATGCTACATTTGCCATAGACCGGGAAGGTAAAGTTATTGCTTGGAATAGGGCCATAGAGGAGATGACCGGCACCCCTAAAGAAGAGATTATGGGTAAGGGCAATTACGCGTATTCTATTCCATGGTATGGGGAGCGTCGTCCGGTATTAATTGATCTGATACGGGCTAAAGATTCAGAATTCAGTTCAAAATATGATTTTATCCATAAAATGGGTCAAACTTTAACTGCAGAAGTTTTTGTGCCTTCAGTTTATGAGGGTAAAGGAGCTTATCTTTGGGTCAAAGCATCACCACTTCTAGATAACAAAGGACATCAATATGGTGCTATTGAATCTGTCCGTGATGTTACCAATAGAAAAAAAGCCGAAGATGCACTTAAAAGGAGTGAGAAACGTTTTAGAGCAGTTGCTGAGTCAGCTATTGATGCCATTGTGACTACAGATGCAAATGGGAAGGTATTGTTTTGTAATGATAGTTTAGGAACTATTTTTGGATATTCTCATGATGAGATTATTGGTAGCAATTTAACAGTGCTGATGCCAAGCCGATTTAGGGAGGAATATATAAAGGGATTGGAAACGTTTAAATTCTCCGGAGAACATCGGCGTGTGGGTAAGACCTTAAAAACCAGAGGATTAAGAAAAGATGGAACTGAATTTCCCTTTGAAATGTCTCTTTCAGCCTGGAAATCCGGTGGATACAATTTTTTTACATCAATCATTAGGGATATCACTGAACGGGAGAAGGCTGATGATCAGATTAAAAAATCGTTGAAAGAAAAAGAGATTCTATTAAAAGAAATTCATCATAGAGTTAAAAACAATTTACAGATTATATCCAGCCTGCTAGATTTACAGGAGGCTTATGTAAAAGAAGATCCAACAGCAGTTAATGTTTTGCGTGAAAGTCAAAATAGAGTTTTGTCCATGGCCATGATCCATGAAATGCTTTATCAATCAACTGATCTCAGCCACATAAACTTCTCTGACTATATAAGGAACATGGTTTCCAATTTATTCCATACCTACGGTGTAAAAAGCAGAATTACCACAATAATAGATGTTGAAAAAGCTTTTTTAAATGTTGAAACTTCAGTTCCATTGGGCCTGATCATAAGTGAACTGGTCTCCAATAGCCTGAAATATGCGTTTCCAGATGACAGAAAGGGTAGATTATTAATATCTCTTAAGGGTAAGGATAAAGAGTTTGAACTTGTAATCGAAGATGATGGTGTGGGACTTCCTAAAAACCTTGATTTTAGAAATATAGAAACTAGTTTAGGCTTAAGACTAGTAAACTCACTGGTAAATCAACTTGATGGTTCAATAGACCTGGATAAAAGTCATGGAACCAAATTCATCATCAAATTCAGTGAACTGGAATATCAGGAAAGAATGTAATATTCTAAAAAAATATCCAAACTGAAGAAATTTTTAAATAAACAATAAACCTTATTATTTTTTATTTGTTTATTTTATAACAAAAGATTTTTAATACTATAAACGGAGAGTTGTATTTCTTGTCTGTGCGATTCTAGTTTTAAAATTTTTAGATATTCCTCATTTTAAAACAGTGTTTATTATGTAGAAAAATTTAATTTATTCCAAATCATAACTATTAAGGAAACTTTTTAATCATTTGTTGTAAAAATAGGAGAAACTTGAAACGTATGCGGAAGACTGATATTGATGTCATAGGGGAATTGTCTTGGGGGGCGCATTTTTGCCAGTTTTATCAGACTAAGGATGATTTAGTGGATATACTGGTTCCTTATTTTAAGGCGGGTTTGGAGAGTAATGAGTTTTGTATGTGGGTGACTTCCCAGCCTTTGGAGGTTGAGGAAGCTGAAGAATCTCTGCGTAAAGTCCTTCCAGAGTTAGATTATTATTTAAAGTTGGGGCAAATTGAGATTATATCTTACACAGAATGGTATTTAAAGGATGGTGTTTTTGATTCAAAAAGGGTGTTAAATGGTTGGGTGGAGAAGCTGGATAGTGCCTTGAAGAATGGTTATGATGGTCTTAGATTGACTGGGAATACTTTTTGGCTTGAGAAGGATGATTGGGGTGATTTTACCGGTTATGAGGAGGAAGTTGATCGGATTCTAGGGAATTATAATATTATATCTTTGTGCACATATTGTCTTGATAAATGCAATGCAACAGAGATTATGGATGTGGTTGCAAACCACCAATTTGCACTTATCAAACGTGAAGGAAAATGGGAGAGGATAGAAAGCTCCAAAAGAAAAAAAATGGAAGAAAAAGTCCAAAATGAACGAAATAGGCTTAAAAATATTCTTGACGGCATGGATGATGGTGTTTGCATTATAAATCAAGATTATGAGATTGAATATGTTAATCCAGTCATAGAAAGAAATTTTGGAGAGATTAAAGGTAAATGTTATGAATATTTCCATAATAATAAAGATAAATGTCCTTCATGTAATATTCAAGAAGTTTTATTAGGAAAAACAACAAAGAGGGAACAGTATTTCTCCAAAACAGATAAAAGTTATGACATCTTTAACACTCCTTTTATAAATTCTGACGGATCTGTTTCAGTTTTACAAATATTTCACGATGTAACATATCGTAAAAAGGTAGAAAAACAAAAGGAATTATTGTTGGAACAGGTGCAGGAATTTGCAGAAGAACTCCAGTTAAGCAATGAAGGACTCAGAGAGCAGGGGGAGGAGCTGGCTGATCTAAACCAGGCTTTGAGGAGAAGTGAGCGAAGCGTCAGATTAAAACTGGATAACATTCTCTCTCCGGAAGGAGATGTAGGAAAATTAGATCTGGCAGATATGATCGATGTTCAGGCCACTCAAACGCTTATGGATAAGTTTTATAAGCTTCTACAGATACCTCTGGCTATAATCGATTTAGAAGGCAATATGCTGGTTGGTGTGGGATGGCAGGATATTTGTACCCAATTCCACAGAGTGAATCCACAAACCAGGAATTATTGTATAGAAAGTGATATCCAGCTTTCCAGGGGTGTTTCTAAGGGTGAGTTTAAGCTTTATAAATGCATGAACAATA
>MVQZ01000284.1 GCA_002067565.1 Methanobacterium sp. PtaU1.Bin242
CCCATGGATGCTGTCATTTGCTTATAATGATCCAATAAAACTCCTTTTCCACCTACAATTAATTTTATATCAGATATTTCATTTTTAACAATTTTAACAGCATTTAGTAAATAATCTAATCCTTTATATCTATGGAATTCATCTAGAAGGCTGAGGAAGAAGATAATATTTTCATCTCGATAAAATCCGTCTTTATGATGAAATTTATCCAGATCAACACCATTAGGGATTACTTCGATTTTATGTTGATAGTTTGTTAAATGTGCTGATGACTGAAGATAACCTGGTTGGGTTATTATGATTTTTTCCGCTTTATTAAGGACTAATTTAAGGCCGGTGGAGTTATAAACACCGGCAATATAATGGGCTAATCCATTTCCAATTATATCATTATGATATGTGACCACCAATGGCTTTTTTTTGAGTTTAGATATAAAAGAACTCCAATCAGCAGTCCAGGGTGTGGGGATGTGGGTGTGGATAATATCACAGTCTTCATCAGATAGTGCTAATGGAAGTCCCGGGGTGATATTGGTGTTGGCTAATCTGCCCAGATAAGATAATCTTTTTACTTCAATCCCTTCAACGGTCTCTTTACTTTTTGATGGTGGCTGATTGGCGCATATTACCTTTACCTGGTGGCCTGATTTAACCAGTTCCCTGGAAAGATAGTAAACGTAATTTTCCACACCACCAATAAAGGGGTAAAATCTTACCGGGGTCTGTAATATTTTCATTTAGATATCACCGAATTTAAGGAATTTAATTTTCGTTTTAGAATTAATTATTTACTGATATAATCAGGCCATGTGCTTTTTTTTGTATTTCAAAGTAATTATCTAATTTTATTAATTGTCTAATTTACATCTTTTTTATTTAATTATTTTAAAATCTGTTTTTACATCATCTGGATATTAAAACAGCATGGTAGAACTTTTCCAGTTCAATCACTATTTTATCCCAATCATATCCACTGGCAAATTCCACACAGGAATCCTTCATTTTTTCTTTTCCATTTATTCCTGCTATTATTTTATCAGCCATCATTTTTTCTGAAATTTCACAGATGAAACCATTTTCACCGTCCTTGATTAGATCTTTGGCAGCATTCATAGGATGATCAACTACAACCACAGGTAATCCACAGGCATTAGCCTCTAAAACCACTATTCCAAATCCTTCCCTGGTTGAGGGTAGGGTAAAAACATGGGAAGACTTCAAGTATGAAATGATGTTTTCATAATTTTCTAAAAATCCAAGAAATTTAACATTTTCCTTAAGATGCAAATCAACAGTTAAACTTTCCAGATGTTCTTTTTCAGGGCCATCACCAATTATCAGGCAACGAACATTGGGAAATACCTGTTTCACCAGGACCAGTGATTTAATAATAAGATCAACATTTTTCTCTTTTATGAGCCTCCCGACAAATATAACATCAGATTTTTCCGGTGCAGGATCTATTCCGCTTATTTGTTTAAAATCTATGCCATTGGGAATAATTACCGAATTTTCAGATGGTTTTAAGTTTTTTAAATCTTCCTTGGTCTTTCCTGAAACCGTTATAATCTTATCTGTTAAATTTACCATTAATTTTTCAGTTAATTTACCAAAAACACCGGTTTTCCCCAGATATTCATACCAGTAATCATTCCAGATTTCATGTAAGGTAATTACCAGTTCAGATTTCCTTAATAATAAATTAAACTTTGTGGTGAAGCAGGAGAAGAAGGGAAATCCTTGACAATCAACCAGATCAAAATTTTCCCCCCTTAATTTTCCAAACATCACCACCGCAAAATAAATAGCTTCCTTTATGGATCTCCTCTCACCATCATAGAGTTCCACTGGTTTACAAATACCATGCAGCTTGATACCATCCAATTCTGTATCTCTCTGGCCCTCCTCTGGCCACCACCATCCCACACCGTACCAGTGAACTTCATGACCCCTTAAAACAAGTCTCTTCGCCAGTTCATACACTCTTTTTTCTGCCCCTCCCTTTATCCAGGGATACACTGCATCATAAACATAGGCGATCTTCATAATTAACCTCAAAAATCAACATAATTCTATCAACCTATTTAAGATAATTGTAAGCTGATTATCTTAAGTTTTTATAATGTCTTAATTTTAATACAACTAATTATCTTATTATAATAAGCTAAATTATTTTAAATGTAATATAATTATCAATTATTTAATGTAATTTACTTTTTTTTACATTTAAAATGGCTAAACCTTAGATTAACCTTAATTTAATTATCAATTTTCTTTACCACTGTTTAATAGCATCAGACTCAGGAATATTCCGGAGAAAATAGTCTGAATCCCTAAAATAGATAGTATTAAAGCCATCATAGCATTCTGAATCTGATATAATCCACCAAATCCAGCCGCACTCCAGCTAAACAGAACATTAACTCCCACCAATAGTCCAATGACCAGAAGCACCAGTCCCAGAAGCAGCTCTCTTCCCAAAGAGTGGTAACTCATGAACTTATTAACACCCCCTGATCTTTTGGAAACCCCATAAGCCTCTCCAAATGCTCCGAAGTGGATCCATGCCAGAAGCATCTGGTATCCAATAATAAGGAGCAGACTACCCAGGATCAGTGAATGCATTCTGGATTGCCCTAGCAAGGAAACTGCTATAACCAGGGTTATTCCCAGGATCATCACCACCAGACCCGGTGCCAGAAGGAATGGTGTGGGTCGGTAAAGCATCATGAACCTGAGATGTCTCCATCCATCTACAAATGAGCTGAGTTTGGATTCACCTCCCCGAGGATAGTAGGTAATAGGTGTTTCAGCTATTTTCAGATTTTCACGGGCTGCTTCTATTATCATCTCTGAGGCGAACTCCATCCCACCACTGTGGAGGTTTAATTTATTTATAGCATCCCTTTTTATGGCTCTCATACCACAGTGGGCATCAGAGACTCCTGCACCGAAAAGCGCATTCAACAACCAGGTGAGAAAAGGGTTGCCTATGTATCTGTGGAGAGGAGGCATGGCTCCTTTCTGTATTTCGCCTTTTAGTCGGGAGCCCATCACCATATCTGCCTCTCCTTTAAGGATGGGCTGAATAAATTCATAAGTTGTATCAAGAGGATAGGTTCCATCTGCATCACCCATTACAATTATGTCTCCCTTTGCTTCCTTAAATCCTCTTAAGTAAGCATTACCATAACCTCTTTTTTCTTCCCGGACAACTCTTGCCCCTGCTTCAGCTGCTTCCTGGGCTGTGTTATCGGTTGATGCATTGTCCACCACAACTATCTCTGTTTCAAGCCCCTTTTCATTTAATTTCTCCCGTGGTACAGATCTGACTGTTTTACCCACAATACCTTCTTCATTAAGGGCAGGAATAACAATTGAAATCTTCATAAAATCACTATTTTCATCCGTCAATGCTTGAAAATTCATTAATTTAATTTTAATCATTAAATTTTAATTATAAAATTATTGTAACTTTTTATATCCCTATCTCTTATATTATAGTTATCCCAATTATCATTGCATCAAAAAAGTAGTTAACTTTATTAATTAAGCTCTGGATTATAGATAGTTACTAATGAAAATAGCTCTTAATTTACTTCATTTACTTCCCAATCCTGTTTAAATCAATAAATTCTAATTCATTCATTTAATAACTCTTTTAAATACTGTTTTAATTCGTATTTTACATTTTCATCCTTAAGAGCTATTTCAATGGAGCTTTTAAGCCATTCTACTGTGTTTCCTATATCATAGATTTTACCGTCAAATACATAGCCATATACCTCTTTTAGGGATCTCATGGCATCAGTAAGCTGTATCTCTCCACCAACCCCTGGCTTTACATTTTTTATATAATCAAAAATCTCAGGGACTAATATATATCTGCCGGTTATGGCTAGATTAGAGGGTGCTTCCCCTAATTTAGGTTTTTCTAC
>MVQZ01000285.1 GCA_002067565.1 Methanobacterium sp. PtaU1.Bin242
TTGGCATAATACCAGTTCAAGTTAAACATAACACCGATTAAAAATAGATTTAAATCAAAAAAGATCATAGGAACCATAAGATAACCGTAATCTCCAACTAAGTTTGTTGAAAATGGTACCAGCGCCACCAGCAGTAACCAGATTACATTAATCCATAAAAGTGTTTGATCAGTTTTTTTAATTATGTAAAACTGTGAGTGATTTATTCTCCAGAAGGTTGCCAATAAAATAAAACTCATTATATAAATAAAAAATTGTTGTGACATACCAAGAAGACTCTTTAAAATGACTGCGTTATTAGCAGGATAGGGTATTTGAGGCACATTAAGACTTAAAACAAGTAAAGTCATTGCTATGGCAAATATACCATCCACTAAAGTTTCAATACGTTTAGTGGTCATCCATACATCTGAATTTAAATCATTGCCTTCCTTCATAAATCTCCACCTATTATCTACACCCTGTTTTATCTTAATTATTAAATAATTATTGAAAGTTCATGAAATATTTTTCTCCTGTAGAAAATTTAAGAGTTTAATTTCATATTTTTATGAATTCTAAGCCATAATAAGTTATCGATTTTTATTTAAAAGTTTTAAACATGAATTAATTCATAATCCATGGTCCCCAGACCTATTTTATCTGCATAGGTAAGCTGTATCTTGCCATCAACGTTTTCCCATACTCCCCTGAATTTGTCTGATCCCTTTTCATGGTTATGAAGAAGCATTGAGTCTTTAAAACCTTTTTGCTGATTTATAAGGTCATAACTGGCGGAGTCCAGGGCCACCGGATCATCTGATGCTAATATTCCCATATCTGGAACTAAAGGCACATCACTCCAGGAAACACAGTCACAATCCGGGGTTATATCTGTAAGGAAATTAATATAGCCTACCTTCCCCTTCTTATTTTTAACTGCTCCATATGCGTATTCCGCCATTTTTTCCATGAAGATCTCCATTTTATCCCAGTCCAACTCTATAGCTGAATCTGGACATATCTCCAGACAGTTATTACAACCTACACACATATCATAATCAATTTGACATTTTTCATTCCCTAAGTACATGGCATAGACTGGACATTCCCCAACACATACACCACAAGCAGTGCAGGATTCAGTGATTATGGGCCTGGCACATTCATGCTGTTCGATTTTACCCGGAGCTGCTGCACAGCCCATGGCCAAATTCTTTATTGCTCCCCCAAACCCACACATACCATGCCCTTTAAAGTGAGATAAAACCAGCATGCTATCAGCACTTTCAATATCTCCCCCAATTTTAACCTTCTGGAAATGTTTTTGATTAATTTCAATATGTTTCCAGTTTTCACCCCGAAGGCCATCGGCTATAACCAGAGGAGCTCCCACCACCGCATAATCAAAACCGTGTTTTATGGCTGTTTTGAGATGTTGCACAGAATCATGTCTGCTTCCGAAATAAAGAGTGTTTGTGTCTGTTAAAAATGGTTTCCCCATGTTTTCTTTGACTTTATCTACCACAGGACCAACGAAAATGGGTTTTATAAAGGAATCATTTCCTTCCTCTCCAAAATGGAGTTTAATGGCAGTTAAACCACCACGATCCACAATTTTATGAAATCCACTTTCATCGAAAAGCCTTCTTATTTTGTTTACCGTGTTGTCCCCCTTGCTTCTTGACCTTAAATCAGAGAAATATACTCTACTGACCATTTTCACAAACACCCCTATTATCTCATTAAACGAATAAATTAAAATTAAAATTTTTATCGAAATACAATTAAATTTTTCCCCATTAATAAGTCAACGCAGTGATAAAAGAATTTCACGGCTTTTTAAAACATTTTGATAGTTATTAAGCTCTATTATGACCTTATCTATATTTTTCAGCAATTTTAAATTAAGGTTTCCTTCACCCAATGTAAGATGCTGATCCTTGTCACCGTTATTATCACTTAAATGGTAATAACAAATGTTTCCCATGCTCAGAAAGGGTTTGATATCCCCATTGGTGTTAGCATGTCCCAGATCAACAGTTGCCTGACAGCCACATTTTTTGGAAAAAAGATCGTGCTCCTGGAAGGTGTTACAGAAGTATGCGTATCTGTGGGGCATGTTTTCGACTGAAAGTATGATGCCGCGCTCATCTGCATATTCATTGGCCTCTGTGAGGGTTTCGATAGCAAATTCCATCCCCATATCCCTAATTCTGTCCTCCATTCTATGGATCATCCCAGGGTGGGTGGTAATTGCCTTGGCCTCTATTTCCACTGCCATGTCAATTGTTTCCTTTATCTGGACCAACGCCTCCTCCCTCATACCAGGATTGATACTGGCTGGATTCATATCAATGGTGGGGGCATGCAGATAGATGTCAATATCATATGACTGGAATATCTGGAATGTTTGAGGAGGAAAGCTCAGTGCAATTCTGGGCCAGGTGTGTGGACCTTCGCAGAGTATTTCCATCATATTAAAACCGTCCTGAGAGGCTGTGCCCAGCCATTCTTCAAATGATCTCATAAATAGTGCCAGTGTGGAAAATCCGATTTTCATAGTGCATACCTTTCTATTGGAATTCTATTGTATTAATTTTTTATATAAAATTTTTTGAGAATTTCTTTGAAACTGATTATAACACCTTTATTTTTATTATATTCCGGCTATCCTAGCATAATTATTTAAATCATGTTTCTAAATAATTTAAACCTATTTCTAGTAATTCCTATTATTTTCTATGTATTTTTATTTTTTTCTGTATTATTTGATAATTTTCTTTTGAGTTTTAGATGAGATGATCTTAATATCTATTTAGTGATCAAAATCTTTATATAGTTCCTTGATATATCAATTTTATTTATATCAAAAATTGATATATTGATTTGAATTATAATGATGTAACGGAGTCCAAATATGCAGGAAAATGTTCCAAACCCTGATGATCCAGAAGCAAATCTAGATGAAGGTGGATTAAACATTAAAGATCTGCCCCGGTATGACAAGAAGATGATCAGAGGATTCATGAGGGGTTTTGGTAAAATCATGATTCTATGGCTCATAAGCAAAAAAAGACAGCATGGATATGAAATAATGACTCAACTCCATGAATCTGCTCCCTACAGTGGTAAAATGCCCAGTGCCAGTATGATTTATCCTGTGCTACATAAACTGGAGAAAAATGGATTGATAAAGGGAACCTGGGAACATCATGGAAAACGAAAGGTAAAGTACTATGAAATAACCCCGGAAGGAGAGAAAAGCCTGGAACGTATTAGAAAAATTGCTGCTTTAGGTCATGAAAAGGGTAAAACAAATATTTGGAGAGAATTTAGGGATGATATTTTCTCCTTAAAACAGGAATAGGAGTTAAATAATATGAAATATGCAATTGAAACCTTCGATCTCACCAAAAGATACGGAGATTTTTTAGCGGTTGATGCATTAAATCTACGAATAGATAAAAATAGCATTTTCGGGTTTTTAGGCCCTAATGGCGCTGGAAAAACTACAACTATAAAAATGCTCACCTGTCTGATCCCACCCACATCTGGAACAGCAGAGGTAGCTGGTTATGATATTAAAAAATCTCCAAACGAAGTCCGTCAAAAAATAGGGATGGTTCCACAATTAGTAAGCTTATATGGAGATCTAACCGCCAGGGAAAATGCAGAACTTTGTGCTGATTATTATGGAATGCCCAGTGAACTCAAGGAGTCTAGAATTGATGAATTAATGGAACTGGTGGATATTAAATACGCCGAAAACAAGTTCGTAAAACAGATGTCTGGGGGACAGAAACAGAAAGTATCTGTAGTAGCCAGTTTGGTTCATCAGCCAGAGATACTGTTTCTAGATGAACCTACTATTGGATTGGATCCCACAACCAAGAGTGTTTTATGGGATCTCATTGAGGAGCTTAATGAAAATGGTCATACCATTATTTTATGTTCTCATGATATGTACGAAGTAGATTTACTCTGTGATCATGTGGGCATAATTGATCAGGGATTATTAGCTGCTTTTGACACCCCACAAGGACTTAAAGACGATATACTGGGAGATCAAAAACAAACGGATGATCTAAATATCAGTGAAATCATGACAGAAATGGAAGAAAAATCAGAAGCAGACCTACTTTCCTCATTCCATGATTTAAAAGGAAGTATTTTAGAGGATGAAATAAGTAACGCTCGGGAAATAAGTATCATGATCAGTAACTTGGATGATGATATGATGCAGATCCTGGAGAGTCTTCCTTTCGTATTTGAGGTTACTCCCCATCCCTCAGGTAGGGTCGTTATGAATATTAGCAACTCAGAAGATGCTGTAACTGCAGTAATATCAGTTATAATAAAAAATAATGGTAATATCACATCCATATCAACACAAGACCCATCATTAGAGGATGTTTTTATGAAAGTTACCGCTAAAAAGGAAATGGGAGGTGAATAACATGGTAGAATCTAAAAAAATGATGTGGATGCTTAAAAAAGATTTACTTGTGTTATGGAGGCATAAACCAAGATTAATCTCATTGATAGTTTTCCCCATACTTATGATCGCGCTTTTCGGGTATGGTATGGGAGGATCAATTGAAAACATACCTGTGGTGGTGGTAAAAGAAAGCAGTGGTCCGGTAACTGACCAGACACTTAACGCCATAAAAGGACTTTCCCTCTATGATGTTAAGGACATCATTACCAGTCCGGATGAGGGGAAGCAAATGGTTCAAAACGGACAGGTAAAGGCAGCTATACTGATTCCACCAGACTATGAAGATATTAACAGCTCCCAAACTAAGTCTGTAACCATCTACATAGATTCATCTGATCAAATTGCGGCTCAGGTACTGATCCCTGCTACTCAAACGCTTTTCACACAAATATCAGCGCAAATTGGAATAGAAAAAATGCAATCCACTGGTTTGGCTTCAGCTATACAGGTTCAAAATGTTTCAGTTGCAAGCAACTCCATGGCAGCATTCAATCCCCAAGACCTTATGAACACAATAAACTTCCAGATAGTTAAAGAATACGGTGATATACGATATATAGACTTTTTAGTACCTGCTATTCTTGCTATGACTGTGATGTTCTCAGCCATGTTTGGTATGGGCGAATCATTAGCCGGTGAAAGAGAACGAGGGGAACTTGCGAGGCTGTTTATGACACCCACTAGTGTTACAACAGTAATTAGTGGTAAAATACTCTCTAAGCTCACCATAGAGACCGTTAGAGCACTCATACTAATTGTGGTTGCCATAATGCTCTTTGGAGTTATCATCAATGGCAGTATGGTTTTAACTTTACTATTGCTGGTATTGTCTGTTTTGTGCTTCGTAGGTTTTGGAATAATGATTTCAGCCAGAGTGGGCACCCAGGAAGACTACGCTCAGATTGTTATGCCATTTACCATGCCCATGATGTTTGTATCAGGGGTTTTCTACCCACTGGAAACCATGCCCTGGATATTCCAGAAAATAGCCTATCTATTCCCTTTAACCTATGCAAATGATGCTTTAAGGGCTGTTATGCTAAAAGGAGCAGGTTTAGGAGCAATATGGGTAGATGTGGTTGTCTTACTAGGATTCACCGCGTTGTTCTATGCTCTGGGTGTTACTCGATTCAACAGAGACATTTAAATCTTCTAAAAAACATTGAATATGGATTAATTAATAAATAGGTGATAAAATGATTGATAAAAAAAATATGATCATTGGATTGATGATGATGGGACTTTTAGTTTCATTAATTTCATTTGCACCAGCTTCAGCATCAGATTGGCCAGTGTTCCATCAGAATCTGGATCATACAGGGTACTTGATCCAACCAGCTGATTTTTCACCAACTGTCTGGAATTTTAATACGGGAAAGGCCATAAGGTCTTCACCAGTTATACTGGATAAAATTATCTTCTTTGGTTCTGAAAACGGCATTGTATATGCGGTTAATCTGGAAGATGGTACTAAAATATGGGAATTTAAAACTGAGGGGGCTGTAATTTCATCTCCCTGCCAGGATAATGATACTATTTACGTTGGATCATCGGACGGCTATTTATATGCCTTAAAAGCTGCAAATGGGGAATTGAAATGGAAATACAAAACTGATAATTCTATTGAATCATCTCCTACTGTTGTCAATGGAACAGTGTATGTAGGATCAGATGACTCGAAATTATATGCCATAAATGCAGGTGACGGGACGTTACTTTGGAATTATGCAACCGGGAAGGCCATTAAATCATCTCCAGCAGTTTTCAATGAAACTCTATACGTAGGATCAGATGACGCTAAAATCTATGCACTAAGCACTATAAACGGTACTAAAATCTGGCATTATACCACAGGAGACAAAGTAGAATCATCTCCAGCAGTTTTCAACGGAACTCTATATGTAGGATCAGATGACGCTAAAATCTATGCACTTAACCTTACCGACGGATCAACTATCTGGTCTTATTCCATGGGCAAATCCGTTAAATCATCCCCAACCATCGATGAAAACGAAAGTAGTTTGTTTGTTGGTGCTGATAATGGCCAGTTTTCTTGCCTAGATATTAGAAATGGAATCCATAAATGGTCATTGCAAACAGGTGCCGCTGTAAAATCTACAGCATCAATATCCGGGAATAGAACTGTCTTTGGATCAGATAATGGTAAGTTTTACGTGCTGAATAAATACAGCGGTAATGTAGAATGGACTTATGAGCCTGGGTATTATCTATTTAATGCACCAATACAGTCTTCACCTGCTGCCTATGGCAATATGAGTTATGTCGGTGGTGTTGATGGTTATCTGTATGCGCTTAATATAGAAAAAAAGAACGGACCCACATCCATATTTGCCTATTACATAGCAGGAATCCTGATTATCATCATTTTAGCTTTAGTAGCCATAAGAATGATGAGAAACAGGAGAAAAAAGAATAATTGATGATGAGTTATATTAATTATTCAATAAATTTTTTTTTAACCCCTAATTTTTTTTAAGAAAATATTATAATTTTAAAAATATATTAATTAATATTTAAATGAGGATCTTTAAGTTATAATGTATTTTATTTTAAGTTAATCAATAATAAAACCGTATAATTGTATTGAAAATAGTAAAATAAGAAAATTAGGAAATTTGATATATTTATATATAATTTAAAAATTTCCAGCACTATTATACTGGAATTTTGATTTTAAACTATCATTCTTTACAAAGTTGTATTTCAATGGCTGAAACGTTGGTGTTTGATCCTTCGTTACTCATTATCTCTTCTGTACAGATGTCTATACCTCCGATATCCACGTCGGTTATAAACCTGTTTCTCACAATTTCCGCAACATCTACTGCTCGGCTTATAGCTCTTCCTCTTGCTTTTAAAACAACTTCTGGAACCCCTCCATTCATCTGGGTTACAACAGCTAAAACATAGTTCATTACCGGCTTGTTACCAATGTATACAACATTTTCCTCTGACATTCACTTTACCTCCATGAAATACTTTGATTGTTTTTCTTTTCTAATCTTATATAAAGTTTGGTGTTATGCACAAAGTAATGGAGAAAGTAATGGATATGGTCACAGATTCTTAAGTTCTAATGACCAGCCGCACAAGCTGGTTAAAATAACAATTATAAGAAAAATATGACTTATTTATCATCCTAAAATATCTGTCATGCTTTTAACTACTTTGACCGCGCCTTCATAACCCAAAGTGACTTCCTGAGCATGCATAACATCAAAGAGAGGTATTTTTAACTCATAGGATAAACCTATCTCCCCCATGCCGCCCAAAATTATATCTGGTTTTAATTTCCTGGCTTGATTTAGAATTTCAGAATATTCTGGCTGTTTAAGTACGATTGGGTTTATTTCGTTGTGTTTAATTAGTTTTTTCAGTTTATAATCGGTGTTTTTCCCTTCAAAATCCAGACATACCAAAACGGGATCCATACCTATATCCTGTAGAAAATCGGTGAGTGCAACGGCACGGGTGGCTCCAGCAACAATTACTGCCTTTTTATCCTTTAAAAAATTGCGATACTTATCTATTTCCTTTTTAGCATCTTTTTCATCTTTATCAAGGTTATATTCCCTTTTCAATTTTTTACATATTTGTCTAAAGTAGTTGGAACTGGCCCTCACTCCCAAGGGTAATGTTTCCTGGATGAAAGGGATTTCAAACCGCTTTTCCATAATTTCACAAGGCCCCACTGCTGATGCATCACACATGGAAATATTCAATGCCGCTGCAGGGGCGTTTTTTATATCTTTCAGGGTGCAGCCAGAAGTCAAAACACAATTTAAATCAATTTTAAGTCTCTTAAAATAATCTTTAAGTATTTTTAAATCTGGACCTCCCCGATATTGCCCCACCAGATTTATAGAATCCACTTTATGTTCCGGATGCCCCATCAAACCAATCAAAACAGATAAACATTCCTCATAGCCATCTATTTGGGTTCCTTCAAATCCTCCTGAGTTTATACAGATTATTTCAGCATTTATATCATTTTTAGCTTCATCAATAACTTTTTCAATATTTTCACCTATTATACTACTAGCACATGAGCTTAAAACCGTTATAAGTTGGGGTGAATATTTTTTATCAGCAGCCTGGATTTTATGTAGCAATTTCTCTTCTGCACCAAACACCACATCATTTTGATCCATCTCCGTGGTAAGGATTTGAATAGGTCGGAGGCTTCGGAGACTTAAAAGATATTTGATATGATAAAAACAACCCACAGGACCATGTATCAGAGGTAAAGCTCCCTTAATTCCTAAAACTGCCCTTATTACCCCAAATAGTTTGCATGTTCTTAGGGATTCCATTTATAACACTGCCCTAACGTATTCTAATGAAAATCAGTGAATTAAAGTTAGGAAGAATATATAATACATTTAGGAAGTCAAATATATTTTTACCCATTGAAAAGGATCCATATATTATTTTT
>MVQZ01000286.1 GCA_002067565.1 Methanobacterium sp. PtaU1.Bin242
GCTATTTTCCATATAGAGAAGGTATAATATGGTTCATGTATCATTACCCTATTTTGACCCATTGAGCTGCATTCAATTGATAACCATTAGAAGTATCTATCTACCAACTATGGGGTATTACACTTTTTTTACTATGATGATACGGATTAATAACACCACCCCTCCAGTTAAATGGAAAATGAAGAACATGACCAGTTTTAGAAAAGAAGTTATATTTTAGTTCTAAATAGGACAAAAGAAACAATAATTATATATTATCCAAAAACAAGAATATTACATATGATATCCACTGTAACTACCACTACCACCACGGTAACCACAGCGGAAGTTATGACTTACAGTGCTATTGCGGTTGTTGCTCTGATCGTGTTTCTGGCCTTAAAGGAAATTTTAAGCTCAGAAGCCGAAAACAGACCCAGTGTATCGTCATTTATAAGCGGGACCAACGTGGCCATAGTACCTCTACTACTGGTATTTGTATCCATAGTAGTCTACAAAGTGGTGTCCATAATATAAGAACGGGTGTTAAAAGATGGAAACCAAAAACAAAATCATAATATCGGCTTTACTGTTAATAGCAGTAATAGGAGTCGGGGCATTCGTATTTCTATCCGGCCAGTCACAGGCCACCCAGATAAACAACACCCTAACCCAGCAGGGCACCAAATTAAACATACAGAATAACAACAACCAGTACTGGTCACATGGTGATATGATAATTGAAAATGTGACCTTCAAAAATGGTACGGTAGGAAACCTGTACCTTGAATACTGGATCAAGCCAGGGGAAAACCTGACCATAGATTTAAGTAACGCCCTGGGCTATGGAAACGAACCATTACCTACAGGTACTGTTATCAGAACACTCAACTGGATGGGACTGTTCAACCCCAATGGAGGAGGAACCAGTAACTTCGCCCAGTCTCTGAAAGGATGGTCCAATACACCAGATCCTGCTAATCCTCCAGTTTATCAGGTAAATATGGGCTCAGTTCCCGTCGGACCATTACCATCAGGAGTGACTGGAAATCTGGTGATCATGGACACTACCATAGAAGGAATTGATGCAACCATTAACTCCCAGTATCCTCATACTGCCACCTATGAAACACTGTTTACAGAAATAATCATGACTGTAGACCCCAGCGGAAACCTGGTAATGACCTTTGCAATACCACCAACCCTCTGCAGTACTATCGCCCATATAATTTCCTAAAGTCGTGGAACAAAATGTAGTGGGAAAATAAAACCCCCCTTTTTTAATTTTATCTAGAGGAGGCCATGAATTAAAGACTTAATCTATGTGGGGTCTTTTAAGCTAAATTCTTATTTTTAGATTAGATACTTATTTTAATCTGATCTGAGATTAAAGCCAGGGAATCAGACTATAAATCCATGAAGCATAAAATGGTATTATTAAAAACAGGAAGGTATTGGAGATTCCGTGGGATAGGGTAATTCCAAATATGCTTTTTGTTTTTTGAAATACATAACCATAGAACATAGCCACTGCAAAAACGAAAATCAGGTCGTAAATTGAGTTCCATCCAATGTGCAGTGCAGTGAAAAGAAAAGCAGTATATAGTAATCCATAAAATGCTCCTAAAACGTTTTCTGCATTTTTCTGTATGATGCCTCTAAATAAGATCTCCTCAGCCAGACCAGTGGATATGATCAGTATCACCGAGGCAAAAAGAAGGTTTTCCAGGTTGTAGGTGGCGATTAATGGTTTGGGTTGCAGTATCAGATATTCCAGGGTGCCTAAAAATACACCGGTCAGGGCAATTAAAAGCTGCACCGGCAGATTGCCCCAGATCAGACCAACATTTTTACGACTCAGTCTTTGAGCCCTCATTATGGTGAATGAAGCAGCAAAAAGTGGTATGGATATAATGGGGAACCAGTAGAGCGGTTGTATCTGCATTAAAGGTATGGATAGTCCAATGATACGGATGATAGGCAGGGCCATCATGGACCGTAACAAAATGGAGAAATTGTAGGAAGAATGTATGGAGGAGTTAACCAGAAGGGCGAATAGTATAATGGCGTCCAGAGCTAATCCTACTTGCAGGTTGTAGTTAGCCACCATTACCTCGGCAACTATTAATCCTAAGAGGTAAATCAGTGCCAGGGCAATCTCCTGGTGGGATATTTTATACTGGGAACGTTTCTCTTGAACTCTCTGGGTTATATCCGTATATTTATCAGTTCGTCCATGGTTCTGTAATTTTTCAAATTTCTGGAAGGATCTCTTATACTCTATCAGTGCGTCTTCCCATGCTCCCTGGGATTCGTAGGTGCTGGCGATTAGGGAGATAACTATACCTTCCCGTTCATCATCCTTTGCCTTACGGAAGTATTTAAGCGCTTTATTATAATGGCCTCGAGCTTCATCATGATCCCCATATTTTTCATGGATAATACCCAGCCCAGTACGACTATATCCCTGACCAATCAAGTCTTTTTGGGCTGAATAAATATTTAATGACTTTTTATAATAATCCTCTGCCTTATCAAAATCCTTCATATCAGAATAAAGATTCCCCAGCTTTAAAAATAAATCAGCCTCTTCTGATTTATTTTTCGAATCTTTAATGTAAATCATTGCCTTTTTATAGTAATCTAAAGCACCATCATAATTTTTTTGATCATAAAAAATATCTGCTTGCTCTAAAAATTCGTTAGCTTCATGTTGTTCCATGATGACACCGTGGATATTCGAAAGATAAATATTTACAAATTTATATTATTTGTAACCATTTTAAACATCTATATATAACTAATAGGGTCATATATAGATAATAAAGATTACTATAGAACAATAAAGTAATATTATTTTCAGAATTTTATTAAAACCAGGATTTCATCAACACCACGAAGGAGAACATCCGTGTCAAAGATAACCGCCATCATACCAGCTTATAACGAAGGAACAACCATAGGAAGTATGGTTATAAGTACTAAGATGCATGTAAACCATGTTATAGTGATTGATGATGGCAGCACAGACCAAACTGCAGAGATAGCGGAAATTGCCGGGGCACAAGTTATAAAACACCCCCAAAACAGAGGTAAAGGAGCAGCGCTTAAAACAGGCTTTGAAGCTGTTAAAAATACAGATATAATTGTTACCATAGACGGAGATGGTCAACATAATCCTGAGGAGATACCCAAACTTATAAAACCCATAGAAAGTGGTGAAGCAGATATAGTTAATGGCAGCCGTTACCTGGAAGAGAAAGAAAACGGAACACCAGTTTACAGGAGAATTGGTCAGACCGTGCTGGACACCGCCACCAACATTAACAGCGGACTTAAAATAACCGACAGTCAGAGTGGTTTCCGCGCGTTCGCCTTTTATACCCTCCCAGTTTTTAA
>MVQZ01000287.1 GCA_002067565.1 Methanobacterium sp. PtaU1.Bin242
AAATTCCTCCATTAAAATGGCGGTTCCCACTGCCGGGGCCACCACACATTCTTCTTTGGATAAGATTTGATCCATACCTACAGATGGAATATCAGCCATAGAACTGGCTTTAGCACCGATAATATCCATTCCCAGACCAGTGGTTACAACATTTGAGATATTATTTCTTATTGAAACTTCATGAAGGGATTGGGAGATTTTATCCACCTGTTTATCGTAAATATACTGGCACATGTTTTTTATATCATCTGAGCTTAAAACGTCCAGATCACCACATATTACCCGGGAAATCCGTCTCATACACTCCTCACGGGACTTACCAGCACCATCAGGTGTTTGGCAGGTATAATCTTTTTCTGCTATATTTCCAAGGACCAGATGAACATCAGCGCTTATGGCAAAGAGTTCTGAGGCTACATTGATCCAGGAACCATCCAGAGGCACCTTATCCACCAGGGCAGCCACATTTGTTCTTAAAACACCGCTGTAAACCAGCTCTCCAGTACCAAGTCTTTGGAGGTCAGATCTGCCTTTGGCACATTCTTTACCTTCTTTAATGGGGATAATATCTGTAGTGGTGCTTCCAGTGTCTATAATAATACATTCTGGAGATATTTTACCGGCCAGCCGGGAAGTTGCTATCCAGTTCGCCGCTGCTACCTGTATTGGATTTTCCTGCAGCTGGCTGAAATTTATGATCCCATTTAAACCTACAAAACCAAGAGGTAGTTTGAAAGTCCCATTTACTTTTCCTGCGATGTCCAGAACTCCTTCTTTTTTGGTTTGATAGGCATCTACCAGTTCAGCAGTCATACAAATTCCAACAGCATGAATTTCCTTCATTTCAGGGCCTAAAAGATCCATAAGTGTGGTGGATAGATCCTCCTTATCCTGCCACATGGGCAGATATTCAAAACCGGTAATAATTTCTTTTATCTGGCCCAGTTTATCAAAATCAACCACAGCCATATCTGTGTTAGCTCCTCCAATGTCAAATCCTGCGATTTTCATTTCTATCATGTCTCACTTGTTTTGAAAGGGATAAACTTTATCTTAATTAAATAAAATTTCTTTATTTATCCTTTTTTTTAGGAAAATATCTTTCCTTATAATTTTTTAAGATGAAGTTATCTATTTATTAATGCAGCTTATTTTAAAAATATTCATCTATAAATTTTTTATAATTGAGTCGGATAATCGATTTTTAGATGATCTTCTTCTTTAGAAAATGTTAATGATCCATCTAACATAATTTCTGAGGGTAATTTGCCTTCAACAGCATCTATGATGGCTTCACCTAAATTAAAGTTTAAAATATTCCTTAAGGCCACGAAAGATGTGGTTAAACGGGGATTTACCTCCAGGATATGTACTTCCTTTGCATTATCATCAAAAATAAGATCCACACCCACGTAACCTTTCAAGCCATCTATAGTTTCAACGGCATCTTTTGAAATTTTTTTGGCGTTTGAAGATAATTTATGTTTGAAAGGGACTTTCCCACCAGTATAACAAACTTCACCATCATTTAATTGTATATTCTGCAGATTTAAGCTCAGGGGGATGGCAGTTTTTCCATTACTTAAGAGGCTAACACTGGCACTTTGACCGTCTATGAAATTTTGTAATAAAAAATAGGGAAGTTTAGTAACTATTTTCAATTTGACTGATGCTTTTATAAACTCGGCATAAGATCTAACTATATGCACACCAGAACAGGAAACCCCGTCAGCTGGTTTTACCACCATCTTTTCTCCATTAAAAATTGATTTATAGTTTTTTAATTCACTGAAAAAAATTTTATGAGTTTTAATAAAAGGAAAACTATCTTTAAGCGAATTATAAGTCTTAAATTTATCAGAACATGTCAAAACAGCATCTGATGATGATCCTATGATCTTAATGCCCTCATTTTCAATCTTTTTGGTCAGATGATATAGTATAAACTCTTCTTCTGGTGCTACTGGTAAGCAGGCATCATAGTTTCTGATGTTTTTATCCAGCCACGATAAAAGGTCTTCTTTCAAATTTATGGGGTTGCATTTTCTATCTGATTCTATGTTCTTTTTGCTAATTTTGATTGGAGGATTTTCAGAAATTAGATAGTCCACACTCCTGTAATTAAGGTCTTCTAATAGTCCTTCTAAAATGGCTTTACCTTCCACGGTAATAATTGGATTTTGCAATCCAATAGCTGTTGCAAACTCAAAAATTAGCAAATTCAAGGCCTTCCAACTCCTTTAAATATAAATCCGTTGGATCTGAATTCTTCCGGATCTAATAATGGTCGGGTGCATATCAAAATTCCCTTTTTGAACATTTCTGGTTTTAAATCCTTATAGATGCTATGATCAGTAACCAATACTACACAATCACATTCTAATGCATCATCAAGGGACGCAGGAATACCTCCTATTGATTTTAGGACCTCTAGCGTTATAAATGGGTCATGCACATATACTGATGATCCTTTGCCTTTTAAAAGATTAATAAGGGGCCTTGCAGGTGTTTCTCTTGAATCTGCTACATTTCCTTTATAAGCTGCGCCTAAAATTCCTATTTTAGAACCGTTCATAGATACACCAGCTTCTTTTAAGGTTCTTTCTACTATTTGCGCCACATGCTCTGGCATGGATTCATTTACTCTGCGAGCAGTTTTAATTAAAGAAGCTTCTATCCCCTTTTTTTGAGCCATTTCCACGATGAAATAGGGGTCAATAGACAGGCAGTGCCCCCCTACACCAGGTCCGGGAGCATGGATATTAACTCGCGGATGATGATTTGCAGCCTGAATAGATTCTATAGCATCAACGTTTAGTGATTCACAAATTACAGCCATTTCGTTCGCCAAAGCTATATTAACGTCCCGATAGGTGTTTTCCATGAGCTTAACCATCTCTGCAGTTATTAAATTTTTTACTTTTATTATATCTCCGGCAGTGATCTTAGAATAGATGGCAGCGGCTTTATCTGCGCTTTCTGGGTTGATACCGCCGATGACCCTGGCGTT
>MVQZ01000288.1 GCA_002067565.1 Methanobacterium sp. PtaU1.Bin242
CCTCCGATTGCTCCGCCAATGGCACCTAATACGGCGTAAAGGACAATTAAGACTACAGCGACCAGTGCCCCTGCAGCTAACCCTAATCCTAAACCGGCATCCGTGGATAATGCTATGAAACCATATCCTACTGCGGCCACGATTCCTAATATGAGACCACCAATAGCTCCGGATATGGTTCCGTGCACTGCACCGTTCTTTGCACCTTCACCAACCATATAGCCAGCAATAATTGTTGCTATTAAGACTCCAATGATACTGGCGATACCAGTGATTAATCCGAATAACAGGCTTAATATTATTACTAATACTGCTCCAATACTAGCCCATTTCCAATTGACCATTTTATTTCACCTCCCTTTGTTTCGGAACTTCTTTTTTACAGTTAATCCCTTAAAAATGTTTCTGAAATGATAGGCGAGGAGAAGTATTAAAAAAGATTCTATTTATAATAAAATTTACAAGGTTTGTAATATAATAAACGATAGTGATAATATCCCATATAAACGTTTTATATATAAATAAATACATAATCATCAAAACGGATTCTAAATTCTATAAAATGAGAATATTGTTAACACTCTTTGTAATCTGAATAACATTTTATAGAATATCATAGAATAATATAAGTAGATCTGATTATTAGAATGATTGGAGGATTAATATGACAGATGTTGAAATTAAGATAGAGAACATTGTGGCCTCTGCAACCCTGGGGAAGTCTATAGACCTTCCTACTGTGGCTCCAGCGCTGGAAGGTGTAGAGTACAATCAAGAAAATTTTCCGGGGCTTGTTTACAAGCTTAAAGAACCTAAAACAGCCGCTCTCATATTCGGCTCGGGAAAGCTGGTTTGTACTGGTGCAAAATCAGTAAAAGATTCAAAAAAGGCCATACACATAGCTGTGGACAAGATGAGAACTTTAGACGTGGATATACCTCAGGAATTTGAAATAAAAGTACAAAACATAGTGGCTTCAGCCAACCTGGGCAAAACCTTAAACCTGGAAGCAGTAGCCCTTGACCTGGAAAATACAGAATACGAGCCGGAACAATTCCCTGGTCTTGTTTACAGACTTCAGGATCCAAAAGTAGTTTTACTTTTATTTGGTTCTGGAAAAGTTGTTTGTACTGGAGCAAAAACTTTTGATGATGCTCAACTCGGCGTGGAAAAAACTAAAGAACGACTGGCTGAACTGGATCTTATTTAATCCTCTTTAACTTTTAATTGAACTCGGTGGTCTTTTGATTAAACTGATAGCATTTGATCTTGATAATGTATTGATAGATGGCGAAGCCATAGACGAAATGGCTAAATTAGCAGGTGTAGAAACTGAAATTTCCCAGTTAACCAGAAAAGCCATGGAAGGAGATCTGGATTTTGAAACTTCCCTGAGGGAAAGAATAAATCTTCTTAAAGGATCTTCAGTGGATGAAATAAAGAAAGTAGTGGAAGAAATTCCTCTTATGAATGGAACTGAAGAAACCATTCAGGAACTTAAAAACAGGGGCTATAAACTAGCCACTATCACTGGGAATTTTGAAATTGTAGCTAATCGCTTAAAAGAACTTAATTTTGACTATATATATTGCAATGTCCTCCATGAAGAAGAAGGAGTACTTACTGGCGAAGTCAGCGGACCTCTGATGGTAGAAGGTGCCAAAGCAAATATACTGCAAGAAATAATGGATACTGAGAAACTATCTTCAGAAGAATGCGCTGCAGTAGGTGATGGTGCAAATGATGTATCCATGATCCAAAAAGCAGGATTGGGAGTAGCATTTAATGCAAAACCGGTTGTAAAAGAAGTTGCTGATATTGTAGTTGAAAATAAAGATTTAAGAGAATTATTAACCATCTTTGATAAAGAAAAAACAGATAAAACAGGGGAAGATGAAGCTAGCAAAAAATCAGAATCTCCCCAAATTGACAGAGACGCTGGTAAAAGTTTCATGGAACTTTTAGATGAGAAAAAGGATTTAGAAAAAAAACTTAAAGGCTTCACAGAGGAAAGGGATAAATTAAATGAAGAAGCCAGATCCTTCAAGCAGTTAAGGGATGATCTAAATGCCAGTATCAAAGAAAACCTGGAAAAGGCTCTTAATTACAGGAATCAGCGTGACGAGATAAACCAGGAAGTCAAGAAGTACAAGAAATTACGGGATGAGTCAAACCAGGAATTAAAAAAGATGGAATGGGCTTCTGGAAGAAGAGATATAGTGAAAATCCAGGATGAAATAAAGAAACTGGATAAAACTATAGAAACCAAAGTTCTGGATATAAGAAAGGAAAACGAGCTGGTTAAGAAAGTCACAGACCTTCAGAAAAAACTGCAAACCATGAAGGAAGATGAACAAACCAAAAAAGAAGCCCTGGAACTTAAAGAACTTTCAGAATCATATCATACTAAGGTTGTGGAACTTTCAGATCAGGCACAGGAAACCCATGAGCAGATGCTGAAATACTTCCAGAAAATCGATGAAATAAGAGCTAAAGCCGACGAAGCACATAACAATTTTATCAGCACTCGTGAAAAAGCTTCCCAGAAACATGAAGAAGTTAAAGCTGTTTTAAAAGAAATACGTGGCAAAAATAAAGGTCTGGACAAGGTGAAGGCCAAAGAACGTTATAAGGAAGATCGGATAAGCGAGAAGAAAAATATAGAAGAAAAGGAAAGGGCAGAAGAGATATATCGTAAGTTCCGTGAAGGAAAAAAACTCACCACCGATGAACTATTGCTACTGCAGAAACATAAAATAGTATAAGGGTTAAAAAAACCCTTTTAAATCTTCTATTTTTATAAAAATAAGAAAATCTTCTACAGATAGTTCTGTAACATTCATGAGGGTTTTAAAACCCGTCTATTATTTTTTTTAGTCTTATTTAATTTTTAGGTGAATATCCATGTCTGAAAAAAATCTTAACAATCCCAATAATGAGGGTATTAAAATGTTCGCCTTGCTGGTGGCCTGTATAGCTTCCTTTTTTACACCATTCATGGGTTCATCAGTTAACATCGCATTGCCTGCCATTGGTGCTGACTTCGGTGCTGATGCCATACTCCTAAACTGGATTGTGAACGGTTTTTTACTGTCAGCAGCCATTTTTGCCGTTCCTTTTGGTAGGGTGTGCGACATACATGGAAGAAAAAAGATATTCACCTTTGGGATAATCATATTCACCATTGCATCCTTACTCTGTGCCCTGGCACCAACTTCACTGTCCCTGATCGTATTTCGGGTGATTCAGGGTATCGGTACGGCCATGATCTTCGTAACTGGTCTGGCTATACTAACCTCAGTTTTCCCACCCAGGGAAAGAGGAAAAGCCATCGGTATCAACATCGCCGCAGTATATGTGGGTCTTTCATTAGGTCCTGTTTTGGGTGGTTTAATAACCCAATATCTGGGATGGAGAAGTTTATTCGCCCTGATGGTTCCTTTCGGCATTCTGGTAGTAATCTTGGTTTTATTAAAACTGAAAGCAGAATGGATTGAATGTCAGGGAGAAAAATTCGACTTGATCGGGTCAATACTATACAGTATAGGCCTGCTATTTATCATGTACGGATTTTCAGACCTCCCTAATCTGCTGGGAGTTGTTATTCTAATTTTAGGAATAATTGGCATGGTATCATTCGTTCGCTGGGAGTTAAAGGCAGACAGTCCCGTGTTCAATGTAAGACTTTTCAGTCAGAACACCACCTTCACCTACTCCAGTTTAGCAGCTCTAATCAACTACAGCGCCACCTTTGCCGTTACTCTGCTTTTAAGTTACTACCTACAATACATAAAAGGACTGGACCCACAATCCGCCGGATTTATCCTGGTGGCCCAACCCATACTAATGGCCATTGTAGCGCCGCTGGCTGGTCGGATGTCTGATCGCTACGATGCCCGTATAATCGCCACCATAGGAATGACAACAGTTACCCTGGGAATTTTCACCTTCACCTTCCTGGACAGCAACACCAGCATCCCCCTCATCATAGTCAGCCTGGCCGTACTGGGATTCGGATTCGGACTGTTCTCATCCCCCAACACTAACGTGATCATGGGATCTGTCCAGAGAAGATTCTACGGAGTGGCATCTGCAACAGTAAGCACCATGCGACTCATTGGCCAGACCATGAGCATAGGCATAGCCACCCTGGTATTCGCACTCATGATAGGCAGGGTACAGATAACACCAGACCAGTACCCCGCCCTCCTGAATAGTATCCATCTCTGCTTCATAGTCTTCACCATTATTTGTCTGGTTGGAATCTACGCATCCTGGAAAAGAGGGGATGGGAAAGGTTATCAGGAAGATAAGGGTTGAAATCCGGGTAAACTGATGTTTATCACAACTTATAATCCCAAATTCATTTTTAATAATATTTTTATTCTCCCTGCTTTTTTAAGGTAATAATTAAATTTAACAGTAGGATAGAGAAGGAACAACAAGGTTTTATTAAGGTCTTTTCAATAGATAATATCAAAGCCAGCAAAAGGGGGGCTATATTATAAAAAGTATAAAAGAAATAGCCGAAATTTTAAGCTTGGATATATCCGAGCGAGAATTGGGGGATCCCTTTTTTAATGAAGAAAGATACGAAACTTATCCTTTAAATAAAGAAAATTTTCACGAAATTATCCCCATTAAGTCAGATAGAAAGATATGTTGTATTGATGGGGGTAATCAGGAGTTATTTCCTGCTCCAGAGTATTCCATACAACTGAATAGATTATATTTTAACATTTTTAAAAATAAGAAACAAATTTCCTTTAAATCAGATATACCGCGCAAAATAGAATTTTTATCTTTAACCTCTTTAAATCGTAATCTGCAGGAAACATATTTCAAAACCAAATTAGCCCTAGAACAGGATAGTTTCAGAAAATATCTTCCATCTGAGGCAGATTTAAGGATAAACGCATTTGAATTTGATTTCAAATTGGGTAATAAAGCTCTCATGGAGAGGATGGCATCCATGGCCCGGAGATTTTCAGAATGGACCATAGCAGAGAATATAATTGACTGTGAACTTGATGAAGGGGATATTATTATAAAAGATGGTTCACTGCAAACATCACATGCTAATGAGAATAAATATGTGGAAAAAGTATTCAAAAAAGCGAAAAAGAAAGGGGTTATTTTCACTGGCCTTTCTAAAACCTGTAGACTAACAACTGACACTGGATTTTCACTCATAGCATCAATTGATAAATTTGCAGAGGAAAATGATATCAGATTCAGTGAGTGGTGTTATTATCCTATTGCCCGAAGTAAAGAAGGAAAGGATCATAAAGCAGCCATATCCATAGTTAAATTAAACCGAAATTCCAATTCACTTTTCAGATTTGAAATCCTTAAGGAACAAACAGATACCATGAGTATAAGAGAAATTTTAGATTTAATCTCTTTCATCGCTGATTATTCCAGGGACATTACTATTCCCGGCTACCCATACGGTTTATTCGATGCCCATCAGTGGGCTCGGGTGAGAAATGAGGATATAATCAGTTATCAGACCCTGCTGGATTCTGAACTGATACGTAAGAAATCATGGAAAGAATTTAATTCCCGTATAAAGGCAGTTAACATGCATGATAAATTAGATGAGTTGTGAAGGTGAGAAAATGAAAAAAGGCGGTCAAATTGTAGGTGGGGGATTAAAAGACATCTACATCAGAGAAAAAAGTGATTCCCAGATGGAACTGGGGGATTTACTGGTTGCAGATGGTGATAATAATGATTACACCATAATCCAGGTGAAAGATATAGAATATCGAAGTCAGGTTCCTCAGCTGAACCTTGACTTATCTGCTGGAATGAAACTTGAGGGATATGGGGATAATCTGGAATTTGTCCAACCAGAATTGCGTAATTACATGGTAGCCCGGGCTAAAAGTTTGCTTTACGTGCAGAAAAATGATAAAAGCCAATATTTAATTAAAAGTCCCAAAAGACCTCCCTCTTTTTTCAATTCTATCCGTTCTATTAACGATGATGATCTGGGATTTTTAAAACCAGAAAAAGCAGAAAATTCAATTTACCTGGGTGATATCAGAAGCGGTTCCACCGTAAAAAAGGATGTTAAGGTGCACATCGATTTGATCAAATCTTTAACCCATCACATCTTCATACCGGCCACCACTGGAAGAGGTAAAAGTAATTTAGTAAGGGTGATGCTCTGGAGCATTTTAGATTCAGAAGGTGCTGGAATTCTTGTACTGGATCCTCATAACGAATATTATGGGGATAATGTAAGAAAAGGCCTGCGAGATCATCCTAAGATGACTGAAAAACTGGAGTATTACTCGCCAGACAGTGAAAACCAGGATGCACTAACTTTATCAGTGAATGTTAAGAAGATCCGTCCCAACCATTTCAGTGGAATAGGAGGGTTCTCCTCTGCTCAAAGCGAAGCAATGAGAATGTTTTATAACAAATATAAAGAGAACTGGATCAGCGAAATTGCCAAAGAAAAGGATAATAAAACCCTTAAGGCGATGGGGATCGATGAAAAGACAGCAAAGGTCTTGAAAAGAAAAATTGAAACCAAATTAGGTGTCTCCGCTATAGATGATCAATCATCCCCTGATGATAAAAAATGTGTGTTTAAAAGTAATCTGTTTACAGGTGGTGATGCAGGATTATCCACCATAAATGATATTGTAGAATCCTTAGAAGAGGGTAAAATCGTTATAATTGACAGTTCAAAGTTAAGTGATTTTGAGGAACTCTTTGTGGGAAGCATTATCTCCAGTAACATATTCTTCAAATATAAAAATTACAATTCTGATGTATTAAAAAACAGGCCAGTAATTAGTATTGTAATAGAAGAAGCCCCACGAGTTTTAGGTAGAGAAGCCCTGGAAAGCGGGATGGGAAATAACATATACGGCACAATAGCCCGAGAGGGGCGTAAATTCAAACTGGGCTTAATCGCCATCACCCAGCTGGCCAGTGTTATTCCCCGGGCCATACTTGCCAATATGAACACCAAAATTATACTGGGAAATGAAATGTCCATGGAAAGATCAGCCATAATAGACAGCGCCTCCCAGGATCTTTCAGATGATAACAGGATAATCGCAAGTTTAGATAAAGGTGAAGCAATAGTCAGCAGTGTCTTTACCAGATTCGCCATACCCATATACACACCAGAATTTGAAAAGTTTGTTAATGAATATCTAAGCAAACAAGGCGAAAAAATGGAAATTGAAGGCGAAACAGAACTTATAGGTTAATAAAAGCATTAACTCATATTTAAAAAAAATGATTATTGATCTATAGCTGAAAATAAAGGGTTGAAAAAGAATATGTATAAATTCGCACATCTAGCAGATTGCCATTTAGGAGCTCAGAAATATCCGGAACTAAAAGAATTAGAGATGGCAGCATTTAAAAATTGCTTAGATAAATGTATGGAAGAAAAAGTAGATTTCATCATTATTGCTGGTGATTTATTTCATTCAAACCTTCCGGACATGGGAGTGGTTAAAGAAGCAGTAGGAAAACTAAAAGAAGTGAAAGAAAAGGGTATACCTATCTACATCAATTATGGTAGCCATGATTTCAGTCCCAATGAAACATCAATTATCGATGTGATAACCGAAAGCGGTTTACTGAAAAAGTTATTCGATGCAAGGATTTTCAAGGATGATAATGGAAAGGAAAAAATAAAATTAAATTTCATGGTTGATAAAAAAACTAAAGCCAAACTAACTGGTGTTTCCGGGCGAAAGATGGGAATAGATGACACATATTATGAAATGTTAGATAGAAAAAGCCTGGAAGAAGAAGATGGATTTAAAATATTCGTATTTCACACCGCAATTAAAAACCTGCTCCCTGATTTTTTAACAAAAATGGAAGGTATGGATATTAAGCTACTTCCCCGCAACTTTGATTACTATGCCGGAGGACACATACACAAAAGGATATGTGAAGATAGAATAGATGGTTACAGTGTTATAACTTATGCAGGTCCTTTATTTGCAGGCTATCCCCGGGATCTGGAAATAAGTGCTAAAGGCGAAAAAAGAGGATTCTTCATAGTGGAATTTGATGAAAAAATACATAACATTAAAAATTGCGAAAATATCAAATTTCATGAACTGGATTTAGCTGAATACCTTTTTTTATCCTTCCAAGCAGATTATAAAAATTCACATGAGTTATATGAAGAAATAAAATCTGAGATAGAAATAAAATCGAAACAGGGAAAAATAGATGGAAAAATAATTATTTTAAAGGTTAAAGGAGAATTATCCGGAGGAAAAACAGCTGAAATTAACTTCCATGAAATCAGAAGATTGTTGAGGGATGGAGGAGCGATCCATGTTAGTGTAAATCATCATGGTCTGGTTTCTCGAGAGTTTTCAGAAATTAGAGTTAAAGGCGAGACCACCGATGAAATTGAAGAAAATCTGCTTTTAGAAAACATCATCAACATCCAGGTTCCATCAAAAGAACTGAATGACCATGAGGGGGCTCTTTTAGCCAGCAGATTATTAAAAACCATCAGACAAACCCCAAAACCAAATGAAAAAAAAGGCGACTATAATCTTAGAATTCTCAATGAATCTTTACATATTTTGGGATTGGAGGATTCCTAAATGATTTTCAAGAGCCTGGCAATGGAAAATATAAGAAGCTACCAGAGCAACAAAATTGAATTTCCCACAGGAACCTCACTTTTTGAAGGTGATATAGGCTCTGGGAAATCAACCATCTTAATGGCAATTGAATTTGCCCTATTTGGACTGGGAAACCAGAAAGGGGATGCTCTGCTGCGTAAAGGATCAAAAAAAGGCTCAGTTTTCCTGGAATTTTCAGTGGGAGATAATAATTATCAGGTAAAAAGGTCTCTAATTAGAAATCAAAATAACAACTCCATAAGACAGGATAAAGGTATGCTGGGGGTTAATGGAAAAAAACTACATCTATCCCCATCTGAAATCAAAGAAAAAATATTAGACATCCTTAATTTCAAAGAACCCCTCAATGCTCGGGCGCAGAGTGTGATCTTCCGCTATGCAGTTTACACTCCTCAAGAAGAGATGAAATTCATACTTTCACAGAAGCCTGATCTGAGACTGCAAACATTAAGAAAGGCATTTGGAATAGAAGATTATAAAATAGCAGCAGAAAACGCTGCATTGATATCAAGATCTTTGAAGGACAAAATTAGTTACTTAAGCGGTCAAACATCTGATCTGGATGAAAAAAAAGATTATATGGTCAAATTGAAGGATAAATTAGCCAGTAATGAGAATGATCTCTCAGAACACGTGGTAAATAGTGAAAAAATTGAATCTAAATTAATAAAAGAAAAAAATGA
>MVQZ01000289.1 GCA_002067565.1 Methanobacterium sp. PtaU1.Bin242
ATATTGAGTGGCGTCTATACTTTTGGTTTTTACTATTGGAACTTGAGGATGGTGTAAAAGATGTGCTCGGGTATCTGTACGTAGCCCATAGTTGGATACGTATAATCCTAAAGCTTGTTTGGTCATACCTGCTTCCATGGTGTTTCTGGGAGATGAGTTGTGGTTGGCAAAGGGTATGATACCAGCACAGATACCTAGCATGGTAGATGGATCTATCTCCAGATGAGTGTGCTCTGGTGTGAGTTCCTCCTCAAAAACAGCGATGTAAGTGTTTTCCTCCTCTTCTGCATCCAGGTATTCAATAACACCCATATCTATGAGATCATGCCATTTAAGTTCTCCCTGCTCTAATTTTTCAATATGATCTTGTTTTAAAGCTGATTCTCCATTTTCAACAACTATTACCGGTCTTCTGGTTCTACCAGGATCATTGAATACGTAGATCTCATCGGTGTCCTTGTAGTAGGTTATGTTGGTTTCATGGGAAATTACACTGGACCTTCTCTTCTCACGTATGGTATCCACAAAGTCTTCCGGGTCATCGCAGGTTCCAATGAGCTTACCATTGATGTAAATTTTGGATTTTTTCACTAATTTTGCCCCCAATAACAGGATTCATGATTTTTTATTATTTTAAACATTTGAATATTTCATTAAAAAGTTTTAATAGTATAAATTAACCATTTTCTGTATCTTATATCGAATTTACCATTTTCATTTTCTTTATAACATCTTCCAGTTCCTGTGGATCCGATCCTTCTGATATTTTGGCCAGTATAGCCAGGTTTTTTACCAATCCACAGTTAGGCCCCTCTGGAGTCTCATTAGGACATATCTTCCCGAATTGAGTGGGATGAAGGTCACGAGCCTCGAAATGAGGTTGACTCCTTGATAAAGGTGATACAACTCTCTTAAGGTGAGATAATGTCCCCATGTAACTGGTTCTGTCCAGTAACTGGCTTACACCCGCGCGCCCACCAACCCAGTTTCCGGTGGCTATGGCATGTTTTATATTCTCGGTTAAAACATCAGACCGTACTGCCTGTTTTACAGATGGCTCTTTTCCTCTGGCAAGGCTTCTTTCCAGCTGATAGGTCATATCTCTGGTTAAACTGGTAAATGCAACCCGGAAAAGGTCTTCCATTAAATCTCCTGATACTCGCAGCCTTTTGTTGGCATAATGGTCCTTATCATGAGGTTCCCTTTTGTCAAAAATAACCTGAAGAAGCATTTCAGCCATTTCAGCAAGATAAGTGGCTTTTTCAGCCCTTTTATCTGGTTCAACACCAATATGTGGAAGCAGATATCTGTCTATAACATCTTCTGCTCTTTTAATTCTATATTCTTCGGTCATTCCCTTAGCTACCCGGTTTCCGATGTATTTAATGGCATCATAATTATTAGTGATCTCAGAAGTTTGTATATCATCTATCAGCAGGAACTGTATATCGTTTTCATCGGAGATGCTGCTTACCAGGTCTTTGTCTGTTTCCAGTCCTAGGGCTCTTAGCAGTACTACAAGCGGAATTTCTCCAGGAACATAAGGGAAGGATATTCTAAGGAAAACTCCCTTTTTACGGGGTTTCCTGTATTCCAGGGTTATTCTTGCCCTAAATCCGCTTTTTATCGATGTTACAATGGCTCTTGCGCGTCTATCTTCTTTTTCACCTATTCTCTCCAGGATTATCTTATTGGGAGCTATCTCTTCCATGGTAACAATTGCCCTTTCTGAACCATTAACAATGAAGTATCCTCCAGGATCCTGGGGATCCTCTCCATTTTCTTCAATCTCTGCTTCATTTAATCCATTGAGATGACATATGTTTGATTTCAACATAACTGGCAGTTCACCAATGTACACCTTTTCCATTTCCTGCTCTTCCTCACCTTTTATCAGTGACATTTCCAGGTACATATGAGCCGAGTAGGTGAGGTTTCGTAATCTGGCCTGGGTAGGAAATATTTTACTCTTGGATCCGTCTGCTTCTTTGATAAAAGGTCTTCTGATCTCTAAATTCCCTGTTTTAATAGAGTATTCTCCCTGTTCAAGAACTATGGGTTCTGTTATGTCTATTATATCTTGTATGCGGTGGTCTACAAAGTCATTGTAGGATTTGATATGATGGTCTACCAAGTTGTATTCATCAAAAAATGCATCAACCAGTTCCCATGCATTTTTTACCATTAAACTCCTCCAAAAAATAAATCATAGCTAATCATAGCTTTTTTACATCTAATAATCACAAACACGTTGATTATTAATAATCTATCATGTATTATTAATAATTTTCTAATCTATTATTTTATATATAATACCATTTACTATAACTAATTTATTTAACACTCATTAATCATTACCAACTCATAATAATTCCATATCCTACAAAACCAGACGATAAGTAACAAATTTTCCAGCAGTATGGCTTTTTCTGGTTATTTTCAAAATATCCCCCGATTTTGCACCTATCTCTTTTACAACCGGGTCATCAGATTTTATTTTAGGTAATTGTTCTTGATGAATGTTAAGCTGTTTTACTACTTTACCTGCTTCTGTCTTGGACAAAATAATATGATCTGGAACCAATTTGTGTTTTAAAATATCTTTCTTCACAATTTATCCTCCAGTTAAAAATCAAGAACGGGCCCGACGGGAATTGAACCCGCGGCCACTTGGTTAAAAGCCAAGCGCTCTGCCAGACTG